>JAWXTL010000044.1:0-9822 GCA_044433565.1 Rikenellaceae bacterium
GGACGCTCCCCCACGGGAGCCCTGCACTATTTCATAGCACATGACCCAGCCAGAGTCCCAGAAAATACCCGAGCGTCCCAGAACAATCAATATCTTCGGGGTAGAATCTTTTCAATTGCGATAGCGGATTTTTCGTCAGAAAAATCTACGGGGCGGACGGCTCCCCCCGTCGGGAGCCCCGTAAACCTGAAGGCTTACGAGCCACACCGACAGCCGTCCGAGAACATTCCATATCTTCGAGAATGATAACAATCCGAATCTCCGCTATCGCAATTGGAAATTCCTCTACCCAAAACCATCCAGTATCAGCATCCGCATCAAGAGGTCATTTTCTAATTTTGGTCTTTTTTATTGCATTAAGAGGTGGTATTATGGTGTAATTATTTATTTTTTTGTAGTTTCAATTGATAAAATTATTATCTTTGTTGTCGGTTGCTGCATTTGAGGTCTTAGCTTTTGTTGATATACTTGTTATTTCTCGTTGTTTTAGTGGCATGTTTGTTTTTTGCATTGGATTTTAGTTGTAGTGATTTTTGTTTTAGAAACTGAAATTTTTCGACCAAAGGGATAGCCGACGCCCTATACTAAGTAGGCTTATAAAAAAACTATTTATCATGCAAAAAATTAACATTTCTAAGGCATTCGTTGACTCTTTTGCCATTGCCGTGAAGAACATTCCTTCAATTATGGGTAGCACCGCTTTGTGGTTGTTGACCATCTGGGTACCTTATATCAATGTGGGTACTACAATTGCTATTATGAGTATGCCTATTGAACTTGCAAAAGGTCGTGTTATGAATCCACTCTCTATTTTTGATTCAAAATATCGTAAGAAGATGGGCGATTATATTATCCTTATGATGATTACCTCGATGGCTCTGTTCTTTGCTATGTTGTTTGCTTTTGTTCCTGCGATTGTCTTGGCAATATCGTGGAGTATGAGTGTTTATGTTATGATTGAACATGACAAGACTCCTTTGGAAGCACTAAAGATCAGTAATAATATCACTTATGGCAATAAATGGAGCATTTTTGCTGTGTATATTTTGGTATATATTGCTTTTTTGATTCTTAGCTTTATCTTGTCTTTGATTCCTGTGATTGGTCTACTTTTGGTTCTTATACTTTACGTTGGTTTTATGCAGTCGGTCAATGCTTCGATCTGGCAGCAGCTACAAAGTTCTTCGGAGGTTGTTGAGTAATTTTCTTTGCGGGGATTGGTCATCTATGCTGATTGCCCCAAATGTATCCTCAATCTTAATATAGTTGGGATAAAACAGAGAGAGAAGTCAGATGAAATTATCTATTCATCTGACTTCTCTCTCTTTAGTTTTGCGGCAGAGGATAACTTGGTTCTCTTTTTTAGAATATCAAGCCCCCCCTGTTTACTAATAACTCTCGTTGTGAACGCTCTTGATAGCACGTCCCGAAGGCTCATTCATATTCTGGAATGAAGCATCCCACGCCAAAGCCTCAGCAGTACTACAAGCCACCGAAGCAACCGAAGGTACACTCTCAGCAGCAGCATCAGAAGGGAAATAATCCTCGAAAATAGTGCGATAATAATACTCCTCTTTGTTGCGTGGAGGATTAATAGGGAAACGCTCCGAAGCCAAAGCCATCTGCTCATCGGTGATAAGCTCATTGGTCATCTCACGAAGTGAATCAATCCAATTATAACCCACACCATCAGAGAATTGCTCCTTCTGTCGCCAAGTCACGCTCTCAGGTAATAGATCCTCGAATGCCTTGCGAATAACCCACTTCTCCATCTTACCATCTTTGGCCATCTTAGCCTCGGGATTAGTGCGCATAGCAATATCCAAAAACTCCTTATCCAAAAACGGAACACGACCCTCAACACCCCAAGCCGACAATGACTTATTAGCTCGAAGGCAGTCATACATATAAAGTTTACCAATCTTACGAATAGTCTCCTCATGGAAAGCACGAGCATCGGGAGCCTTATGGAAATAGAGATAACCACCAAACATCTCGTCGGCACCCTCGCCCGAAAGAACCATCTTAATACCCATAGATTTAATCACACGAGCCAAAAGATACATAGGAGTCGAAGCACGAACCGTAGTAACATCATAGGTCTCGATATAATAGATAACATCTTTGATAGCATCAATACCCTCTTGAACAGTAAAATGAACCTCGTGGTGAACAGTACCAATATGGTCAGCAACCTTCTGGGCAGCAGCCAAATCAGGAGCACCTTTTAGTCCAACAGCAAACGAGTGAAGCTGAGGCCACCAAGCATCTTGCGTACTACCCGACTCAACACGCTTAGAAGAATATTTCTTGGCAATAGCCGAAATAACCGAAGAGTCCAAGCCACCCGAAAGCAAAACGCCATAAGGGACATCACACATCAACTGACGATGAACAGCATTTTCGAGCGATTCTTTAATCTGCTCGACACTAGCCTCATTATCTTTGACATTATCATATTCTGTCCAGTCACGATTGTACCACTTGGTCATCTGGCAATCATCACTATACATATAGTGTCCCGGAGGGAATTGGTCGATTTTATGACACACCCCTTCGAGAGCCTTAATCTCCGAAGCGACATATTTCGTACCCTGCTCATCTTCGCCAATATATAGAGGAATGATACCAATATGATCTCTAGCAATCAAAAAGCTATCCTTCTCTTTATCATACAAGATAAAGGCAAAGATACCATTTAGGTCATCCAAAAAGCGGACTCCTTTTTCACGATACAGCGCAAGAATCACCTCGCAATCCGATCCTGTTTGATATTCATACTTATCAGAGGTAATCTCTCGTATCTCACGGTGGTTATATATTTCACCATTTACCGCCAAGACGTGTTTACCATCTTTGCTATAAAGTGGTTGACCTCCCGAAGCAGGATCGACAATCGACAGACGCTCATGCGCTAGGATGGCATTTTCTCCACAATAAATACCCGACCAATCTGGCCCTCTATGACGAATTTTTTTAGACATTGTCAGTGCTAGATCTCTATATTGCGAAGCATCTGATTTGATGTCAAAAATTCCAACTATTCCACACATATTAATTTCTTTAGTAAGTTTAAGGGGGTAAAATTACGGATTTTCTTAGATAAAACAAAGGGCTTTTGGCTATTTGGTGTGTATATTGGAATTACACGGCGACTAGGTTTGTTTGCATAACAATCAGTATTAAAGACTGTTACAGAAGATAAAAGAGTCTATTATATTTCATGAAATTTTTTATTTAATAGACTCTCATGCCACGGCTGACTGCGCATAATACGACTTCGATCACAGGGGTTAGAGTTTAATCTTCAACTCCTTGCCACGATACACCACCGTTTTGTCCACACCGCTAGGTAGGCAATCCGCAATACCACGCTCAGAATCGACCATAACAATTCTAAACCGACGGCTTTTGAGCATCCCCCGAAACTCGCCCTCACGATCGGCAATCGTCAGAGTTCGTGAGCGATCATCCCACGACATCTTAATAGTCGAAAACAACCCCTTTTGGTAGTTGTAATTATTGTTCTCATCCTCATAAAGTGTAAACTCCCCATCGGCACCAGCATATAGTCGAATCTCCAAATCGTCCCACTCCTTCTCTGTTGCATATTGCACCCGAGGTCCAATAGGCAAAATCGTACCAGCTCTAACATACAAAGGAATAATATCAATAGGTGTCTCTTTCTGCACAGTTTGTCCGCCCGTAATATACTCCCCAGTCCAGAAGTCATACCAATCTGCCCCCTGTGGCAAATAGACCGACTCGGTGCGAATAGTATCAAACGAAACCACCCGATCCGGATCAACATACATAGAACAAGTGACGGGAGCAACCAAAAACGAACGCCCAAACATATATTGATCGTTTATATCCAAAACATTCTGATCATAAGCAAAATCCATAAACAGACCCCGCATAAAAGTATCCGAGCTACTGGTCACCGACCAAGCAGTCGAATAGAGATAAGGAAGCAAAAGATAACGCAACTTAATATACCGCTCCTGCACATCGAAAGCCCACTCTCCACGCTCTGCGAATAGATAAATCTCACGTGGTGTCCCCGTGCCATGCGAACGCATCATCGGGGTAAACGTACCAAATTGCAACCATCGAAGATATAACTCCTGAAACGATTCGTTTTTTGTTCCGTCGGGATAGTAAGCAACAAATCCACCTATATCACTATTCCAATAAGGCATACCGCAGATCGAGAAATTAACCCCTGCCGAAATCTGTTTATGCAAAGCCTCCCAGCTAGAGTCAACATCACCCGACCAAACATTAGCTCCATAACGCTGCTGACCAGCAAAAGCCGAACGGGTTAGAATAAAAACTCGTTTGGTGGAATCTGTTTTGAGCTGATTATCGTGAACACCGCCAACCGTTACAATCGGAAAAGCATTACGATACTCTCTGAGCATCCCCACATGAGTCGATTGATTTAGCTTTATATCCTCATCACGAAACGAAGGTTCGGTAGCATCGAGCCACCAGCCATCCATCCCCAGAGCAAACATATTTTTGTTCATCTTCTCCCAATAGATTTCTCGTGCCTGAGGGTTGAATGCGTCGTAGACTCTAGTGAGTGTTGGGGGATAGGTCATAAACTCAAGCAACATATTTTTCTGCTCAAACTCTTTGTAAATAGCGGTATTGGGCCCAAACGACGGCCAAACCGAGATTATAATATTTGTATTGAGTTCGTGCGCTTGGTCTATCATCTTTTTGGGGTCGCTAAATCGTGGATTTCCAAACTCAATGGAGTTCCAATCGTTATTATCCTCGCCCCAATATTGCCAATCTTGTACTATACCATCTATTGGGATTTGCAGCTCACGGAATTTTTGCACCACCCCGATTGTCTCCTCTTGGCTAGTGTATCTCTCTCGTGACTGCCAGAATCCATACGTCCACAGCGCATTCATTGGCACCTCTCCTGTGAGATTGCGCATTTGGGCAACCGCACCATCGGCATCCTTGCCATAGATAAAATAGTAATCTAGGGTCTTTCCGGCCTGAGAGTCGAAAGACATCTCTTGGGGGTTGTCGGTAAAGGTTGTCGCCGAATAGTTATCCCAGAACAGGGCATATCCCTTGGTCGAATAGATATATGGAATAGCCACCCGAGTATTCTTCTGGAATAGAGTTATTTGTTGATTCCGTTGATTCATTTTTGCATCTTGTTGTTGTCCCAGACCATATACTGCCTCTTGGGGGTCTAACATAAATGCCTGACGAATATTATAGGTATCAAACTCATCGTAGGTTACGGGTGTAAACTGTGCTCCATAATCTTTTTCTGATAAAAGTGGATTATTTCGCTGATCTGCGTAACTTATTTTCCCTGTTTTAAGGTTCACCCTCAGCTGCATTTTTGAGCTTAGGAGCACCACCTCTTCTTTATCTTCGAGAAAGGTTAGCTCGGTGGTTTCGGGAGTTTTTACGACCGAGAAGCTCTCTTTGTTGGAGCTTCGCCCCTCGGGATATTTAAGGATGCGCACTATTTCGGGCGAATAGAACTCTATCTTTATCTCTAGTGATTGTGTTTTTAGCTCTAGCCCTTGTTTTGTTTTTGTATAATTTTGGGCGTGCACTGATGTGGTTAGCAGCAAAAAGCAGAGCAGGATCTGGGATGGTAATTTTGTTAGTGGGTTCATTGTTTTTGTTATGGATTAGAGAAATCCTAGTTTAAATTTATTTATTCGAGTTTTGTTATATGCCGTTTTGTTGAAGGTGTAGTATTGGGCTGGTTTGTGGGCTACGGCCTTCTCTTTTTCGCCTGTTGGGATAAGGAATTGGCAGGTCAGCACCTTTTTACGGAAATTGCGATTATCAATCTCTACACCCAATATCGCACTATAAAGTGTTTGCAGCTCACGTATAGTAAATTTGCGAGGCAAGAGTTCAAATGCTATTGGCGACGAAATCAACTCATTGCACAGCACATCAAGTGCATCAGCAAGGATCAGTTTATGATCCATTGCCAGATGTTTTATGCTATCGACAACCGCCCAATGCGCCCCTTTCGATGTTGTATGTTTTATGATCTTCTCATCGAGCTTCACCAGTGCATAATAGCCCACGGTCACCACACGTTTTGTCGCTATTTTGTGGTATTCGTTAATCCAGTTTAGCTCACGAGGGGTCAGCCTATTGGGATCAGAAAAGATGGTTGTTTGGCGCAGATAGACATTCCTTAGGGCGGTCATCTCTTCGAGCACTCTTATAGCAGCACAGGGCAGCGTCTCATCTTCGAGAATCATACTACCGGGGAGCTTATAGGTCGTATCTTTCAGGTTCTGCTGCTTTATGAGCAGCACTTTCAGGGTTTGTCCGTTGAATCCGAAGACGACGCAATCAACTGAAAGGGATTGATTTGTTTGGATATTCATGATTGTGGGTTGGGTTTGGGTGTTTCTTAGAATGTAAAATTAACAAGTTAATTTAGTGTTTGCAAACTTTACGTCGATTTTACGCTAACTAATCTTATTATCAGAGAACTAGGCACTTGGGCGATTGGAAGATTTCGGGGGGGGGCAAAGTATTGTGTAGTTTCTATCAGAGGTATTTCCAATTGCGATAGCGGAGATTTTGCCTTCGTAAGAAGGTGAAATCTCTACGGGGCGGACGGCTCCCCCCGTCGGGAGCCCCGTAACCCTCTTAGGCTTACGGGTCACACCGACAGCCGTCCGAGAACATTCAACATCTTCGAGAATGATAATATTGAGAATGCGGTAGCGGAGATTTGCCTTCACCAGAAGGGAAATCTCTACGGGGCGGACGGCTCCCCCCGCCCCTGAGCCCCGTACTATTTCATAGCACGTGTCACACCGACAGCCGTCCGAGAACATTCCACATCTTCCGCACCTAAAGGAAGCAATATAAGTTTGTAAAGCCAAAATATTGTTCGTAACTTTGCGAACAAGCCCTGCAAAAAAACCTTAACAAACCATGGAGAATCAATATAAAAACAACGAAGAGCTAACAGCAAAATACCTAAAAGCCCTAGCCCACCCCGCTAGGATAGCCATAGTCCAATTCCTAGCAAAACAAAAATGCTGCTTCTTCGGTCAGATACACGAAGTGCTACCAATAGCCAAAGCAACAGTATCACAACACCTTGCAGAACTAAAAAACGCAAACCTAATTCAAGGAGAAATATTACCCCCAAAAGTGAAATACTGCATAAACCAAAAAACATGGCAAGAAGCCAAAGAGCTAATCAAGAACCTAATGGAACAAAATAACAATAACTAAAACAAAAAAAAACAATGGAAATAAAAGTCCTAGGCACAGGATGTGCAAGTTGTAAAGCCCTAGAAAAAACAGTATCCGAGGTAGTCAAAGAGATGAACCTAGAAGCAACAGTAGAAAAAGTAGAAGACATAATGGAAATAATGAGCTACAACGTAATGGCAACACCCGCACTAGTCATAGACAAAAAAGTAGTATCAACCGGAAAAAAACTCTCGGCAAAAGAGGTAAAAACATTACTATCAAAATAACCTCCGAGCAACAACAGCGATCGGTTTTTAAGTAAGTTGAGACCTATAATCACACACATAAAAAATGAAAATTCTAATTCTATGCACAGGAAATAGCTGCCGAAGTCAAATGGCACACGGATTCCTACAATCATTTGACAAAGAGCTAAAAGTCTATTCGGCAGGAACAAAAGCAGCTGGGAAAATAAACCAAGGAGCCATAAAAACAATGACCGAAGTGGGAATAGATATATCCGATCACACCTCCGATCCAGTAGAGAAATACCTAAACGAGGAGTGGGACTACGTAATAACCGTCTGTGGGGGAGCAAACGAAAGCTGTCCTGCATTCCAAGGAAAGGTGGAACACCGTCTACACTTTGGTTTCGACGATCCATCACACGCTCAGGGAACAGAGGAGTTTATCGAGGGTGAATTTAAAAGAGTAAGAGACCAAATCAAAAACAGGTTCTTCCAATTCTATATAGAGCAAATAAAAGGGCTACACATCCCAAAATGCTCATGTAAAAGAAAATAACTAGCATGATACAACTAATCAAAATCCAAGATGAACAGGCGAAATATTTCAAAGAGTGTTGGAGCCTATACCAAGAGGCCTTCCCCGAAGAAGAGAGGAGAGAAAAATGGTACCACCTAAAAAGCATGGAATCCCGATATTTCAACTTTGAAGCAATAATCGAAGACTCTGAGCTTAAAGGGCTAATAGGCTGGTGGGATTTTGAACAAGTAAGATATATAGAACATGTTGCCGTATTGCCCGAACTGCGAAGCAAAGGGTACGGCAAAAAAATCTTTACACTACTCAAAAGCATAAGCCCGAAACCTATTATCCTTGAGGTCGAACCGCCAAAAGACGAAATCTCAAAACGTCGCATAGGGTTCTATCGCCGAGAAGGATTTATGCTCAACCCACACTATCATCTCCAACCGCCATACCAAGGAGACAAAGGGGTCAACCTGCTTATTATGAGCTATCCCGAGGCGATAACACAAGAGTATTTAGAACAATTTAGAAACCAATATTTCCCACTGATTCACTTCAGACATCAATCATGATACAAGAATTTGCCGACTGGCTAGTCTACAATATATTCACTTTGGAACAAGGCTCACACCTAGCCCAGGCGATAAACTTTTTTGTCTACGACACGATAAAGATCCTATTGCTGCTCTTCCTTATAAGCTCAGCGATGGGAGTGGTGAACGCATACCTACCAATAGAAAAGCTAAGAAATTATTTGACCACCCGAAAACTCTATGGTCTACAATATCTCCTAGCATCAATTTTTGGAGCGATAACGCCATTCTGCTCATGCTCCTCGATTCCGCTATTTATAGGTTTTGTCAAAGGGGGGATACCACTTGGAGTGACACTAGCCTACTTGATAACATCGCCCTTGGTAAACGAAGTGGCAGTAGCAATGTTCTTGGGTACTTTTGGAGTTCAGGCGACAATAATCTACGTAGGATCGGGCATAGCATTAGGAGTCGTTGGAGGGTTTATCCTAGGCAGACTAAAGCTAGATAGATACCTCTCGCCATGGGTGCAACAGATACAAGCAAACGCATCAGCCGAACAGGTAGAATGGCAGCAGAATAAGACCTCCTTTATCAAAAGATTGCCACAGATACTAAAAGACGCATGGGCAATAGTACGAGGAGTGCTACTCTATGTAATAATAGGTATAGCCATCGGAGGAGCAATGCACGGATACGTTCCCGAGGATTTCTTTACGGAGCAACTCTCAGCCGACAAATGGTATGGAGTACCACTGGCAGTGATCCTAGCAGTGCCAATGTATGCCAATGCCGCAGGTGTAGTGCCAATCATACAAGTCTTCGTAGCCAAAGGAGTACCCCTAGGCACAGCAATAGCATTTATGATGGGAGTGGTTGGGCTATCACTACCCGAAGCAACACTCCTAAAAAAAGTAATGACATGGAAGCTAATAGCCATCTTCTTCGGCACGATCACCCTCTTTATAATCTCACTAGGCTATCTATTTAACATGGTATTATAAGACCCCTCAAACAGAAACAAAAACAGAGCGAGGCTCTCCCTATCAAAAGGAGAGCCTCGCTCTGTTTTATCAACACCTAAAAGGCGGAATTAACGCAATTTATTAGAAATAATCTGCAAGAACTCCTCACGTGTCTTCTGAGAATTCATAAAAACACCCGTAAAAGCCGAAGTAGTAGTAACCGAATTTTGCTTCTGAACACCACGCATCTGCATACACATATGTGCCGCCTCAATAACAACAGCCACCCCAAGTGGATTCAAAGCATTCTGAACAGCATCACGAATCTGAAC
>JAWXTL010000045.1:0-9622 GCA_044433565.1 Rikenellaceae bacterium
AGAAAATTCAGCAGGGCGGACGCTCCTTCCTGCTGATTATCTGGGGGAGCCCCCTACTACTAAAGTATCACATGACCCAGCAAGAGTCCCAGAGAAGACCCGAGTTGTCCCAGAACAATCAATCTCTTCTGGAGCAAAACGCTCCAATTGCGATAGCGAGACTTTCCGCAAGGAAATTCAGCAGGGCGGACGCTCCCCCACGGGAGCCCTGCACTTCTATCGAAGCACAGGTCGCCCGAGCGTCCGAAAACATTCCATATCTTCGGGAATGATAACATTGAGAATGCGGTAGCGGAGATTTGCCTTTGCCAGAAGGGAAATCTCTACGGGGCGGACGGCTCCCACACGCCCCGAGCCCCGTAAACCTGAAGGCTTACGAGTCACACCGACAGCCGCCCGAGAACATTTCCATGTCTCTGTATAGTCTCATTGCGCCCCCCGAAACCTTGTCGAAGACTCGACAAGGTTTTTTTGTCGGGTGGGGGGGCGAGAACCAAAAGCCTCTGATACAAAATCCTCTGACCGCTAGAAAACATAGCTCCAACCACTACGAAACATAGCTCCAACCACTACGAAACATAGCTCCAACCACTAGGAACTGTGAGGCTTTTTGAAAAAAGCCCCACGCCCCAAAAACTTTTGTCCAGAATAAACCCCCTCCAAGGGGTTTATTATTCATTAGAACGACCCCAAAGTGTCAATCCCAATAACTTCCTCCTAAAAGCAAAAAAAAGGAGTGCCTCCCCCATAAATAGGGAAGGCACTCCACAAAATATATTAAATAAGAAAAAACTACTTCTGAAGCTTCTTATTCTTACGCTCCAACAAATCATAAGCAACCGGAGTAGCAACGAAAATAGAAGAGAAAGTACCAATCAATACACCAAACAACAATGCAAAGATAAAGCCACGAATAACCTCGCCACCAAAGAAGAAAATAGCCAACAAAACCACCAATGTACTTACCGCAGTATTAACAGTACGAGCCAAAGTCTGGTTGATAGCATTATTCATATTCTCTTTGGTCGAACGACGTGGATACAAGAAGTTGTTCTCACGAATACGGTCGAAGATAATCACAGTGTCGTTGATCGAATAACCAATAATAGTCAAAATAGCAGCAATAAATGATTGGTCAACAGTCAAGTTGAAAGGCATAATGCTATAAAGCAACGAGAACATACCAATAGTGATAATAGCATCGTGCAACAAAGCTGCAATACCGCCAATGGCATATTGCCAATATTTGAATCGGGCAATAATATAACCTCCAATAGCCAAAAGCGAAAAGAAGATAGCGATCAAAGAGTCGGTCTTAATATCATTAGCAATAGCAGGACCCACCTTCTCAGCACTAATAATACCATAAGGATTACTAACAGTAGTGGTGAAGTCAGCCTCCGAAATAGAAGAAGCATAAAGTGGAGCAAGTGCTTGGTAAAGCATAATATTGATCTGATTGGTTACATCAGGATCCTCGTTGCTATATTCGTATTGAGTAACAATGCGCTTCTGGAATTGATCCTCTGTACCATATTGCTTAACCTCGAACGAATTCTCACGCTCATTACCAGTCGTTGGGAATGCGTTTTCGAGTGCTTCACGTACTTGGTTGTCGCTAACATTTTGGTCGAAACGAACAACATAAGTACGACCACCAGTGAAATCAACACCATAGTTCAAACCACGAGTGAGAAGAGATGCCGAAACAGCAACAATCAAAATAGCCGAAATAACATAAGTTACTTTGCGTTTGCCAACGAAGTCAATCTTCGATTTTTCCAAGAATTTCTCGGTTAGGCTATTGCTAAATTTGATCTTGCGATTTTTGCTCAACATACCCTCGAATAGTAGACGAGTGATAAAGATTGCACAGAATAGAGAAGTCAACAGACCGATGATAAGGGTCGTAGCGAAACCTTGAACAGGACCCGTACCAAAGATAAACAAGACGATACCAGTGATGATTGTGGTTACGTTACCGTCGATGATTGCCGAGTAAGCATTGCGGAAACCGTCGGCAATCGACATACTCACTGCTTTACCCGAGCGTAGCTCTTCTTTGATACGCTCATAGATGATCACGTTTGCATCTACTGCCATACCCAAGGTAAGTACGATACCGGCGATACCAGGGAGTGTTAGTACGGCACCAAAGCTAACCAATACTCCGAACAAGAAGAATACGTTGGTGATCAGTGCTATGTTGGCTACAAAACCTGCTGTATTATAGAAGAAGATCATATAGATCAGCACAAGGACGAATGCAATAATAAACGAACTCATTCCCGAATCAATAGATTCTTGACCTAGCGTAGGTCCTACTACTGCCTCTTGTACGATTGTTGCAGGAGCAGGAAGTTTACCCGATTTAAGTACGTTTGCAAGGTCACGTGCCTCTTGTAGGGTAAACGAGCCAGAGATTTCTGATGAACCGTCGGTGATCTCGCTATTTACGTTTGGTGCGGTATATACGTAGTTGTCAAGAACAACTGCGATAGGTTTGCCAATGTTTTCGGATGTCATGCGTGACCAAACTTTTGCACCAGCAGCGTTCATACTCATTGACACAACTGCTGCCGAACCGGTGCGACCGATTTGACCTACTGCATCGTCGATTGCGCTACCATCTAGTGGGGCTTTGCCTGTTGCACCGCCACGGATAGCATAAAGCTCAAAAGTAGTATTACCAGTATCAATACCTTTGATTCCCCACATAAATTTGATGTCACGAGGGAAAAGGGCCTTGATTTGAGGCATATTCAATACTTCGTTGACACGAACAGTATCATAAGAACGAGCCAAACCAACCGAAGGACCTTGGGTCATAGGCTGGAAGAAGCTATATAGTGCATTTGAGCTTGAACTCACTAGCGAGTCCACAGCTGTGGTTTGCTCTAGGGCAGCGATTACGTCGGTCGAATCACCAGCCGCCTCTTGGGCAACAACCTCTTCTTGGGTTGCAACAGTCTCTTCTTGCGTTGGAGCAGATAGTGCCGCAAGGATTTGGTTTGCTTGGTTGAAGCTTTGAGCTAGTTCTGCACCTGTATATACAGTCCAAAATTCCAAAGAGGCAGTACCTTGAAGCAGTTTACGCACACGTTCTGGATCTTTCACCCCAGGAAGTTCGATAAGGATACGACCTGCATTTTCTAGGCGTTGGATATTTGGTTGTACAACACCAAAGCGGTCGATACGAGACGAAAGTACGTTGAACGAGTTGCTAATTGCGCTTTCGCTTTCTGAGCGAAGCACCTCGATCACCTGAGCATTCGTGAAGTCAGGTTTGATTTTATCACGAAGGTCGTAAGTAGCAAACAGGCTAGCAAGTTTTGCCGACGGATTAAGTTTTGCATACTCCAACTCGAAAAGAGTGATAAAGTCTTGCGTTGAGCTACCTTGGGCAGTTTTGGCATTTGCTAGAGCTTGGTTAAACAGAGGATCTTTTTCTCCGTTTTCACCTGCTAGGGCTTTAATCACGTCACGCACATCAATTTCGAGCATAACGTTCATACCGCCACGAAGGTCAAGACCTAGGTTGATCTCTTTTTCGAGAGCTTCGGAGTAGGTGTACTTGAGTAGACCAAGGTTATAGACCACCTCTGACTTCATTGAATCGAGGTATTCGGTCTCTTTCTGAGGGTCGCCCCCAGAGATTTCTGCCGCTTTCTGTTGGACAGAGCGGGTAACAAAGGTGAACGATAGTTGGAACGCACACGCGATTGCC
Source organism: Rikenellaceae bacterium (assembly GCA_044433565.1). Taxonomy (GTDB): domain Bacteria; phylum Bacteroidota; class Bacteroidia; order Bacteroidales; family Rikenellaceae; genus Mucinivorans. The sequence goes on from JAWXTL010000045.1 coordinate 3,728, forward strand.
AACATTATCGCCAAGAATCTAATAGCGCCTTTATTTTGCATTGTTTTGTAAAGATTTTGTATATTTTTATTTCAATTATTTTAGTTTGTAATTCACAACAATCCGCAAATATAGGCTATTTTTATCAAATGGCAAATTTTTTATCTCTCAAATTGGTTCTTAGGGTGATTATTAGCTCTCTTTGGGGTGGGATGTGGTGTGTTCTCGGACGGCTGTCGGTGTGGCACGTGCTACGAAAGTAGTACGGGGCTCCCGACGGGGGGAGCCGTCCGCCCCGTAGAGATTTTACCCCAGAAGAGATTGATTGCTCTGGGACGCTCGGGTCTTTTCTGGGACTCTTGCTGGGTCATGGGCTACATTAGTAATGCAGGGTGAGGCTCGTAATCCTGAAGGATTACGAGCCTCACCGACAGCCGTCCGAAAAACGAACCATTTCTCTCTATGTATTTCAAAATTTTACTCTCGCTTCTCGCCAAAATCACTCTGCTGACGCTCAACCTCTCGAAGCTGATCCTCAACCCTCTGACGATGCTCCATACTCTCAGAGCTCTCAGAAGAAAGTACCGAAGCATTGGTCGAGATCAACGATGCCTCACCCTTATCATAAATCATACTATAAGGATCCTCAACGCTGCAAAAAACAACCTCGCCCGAAACAGGGGTATTAACACCATGCAAAAGCTCCTGACTACTATTGGTAGCGGTCATCAACATAGATGCTCGAACACGAATCTCACCAGCGGTCAAAGTGGTCTGAATAAGCACTGGTGCCTCACCCCACTCTATCGACGTAGGGTTGGTCTGATAAAGGCTATTGCCAAGGATACGACCCTCGCCCTCAACCTCGAACTTCACAATACCATTATTCAGACGCTTAACATTACCATTGCCATCGACAATCTGAGCCACGACCACCACCAAATCCGATCCATTGGCAATAGGTGTAGCACTCATAGTGTCGACCACAACCTCCAATCGAACCGTACGACGAGACGTTGCACGATAATCTTCGGCAATGACCTCCCCCTTGGAGTTTAACCCTTGGGCTAGTAGATAATTTTCGCTCTGAAGACCGCTGCGAGAGCGACGTTGGTCTCGAACAAAATCATAAGCTCCCTCGAATGTGATCCATCGCCCCTCACGCTTTTTGACACGCAAGGTATCACCCACAAAGGTGCGAAGACGCACACTCTCGCAATTGGTAAACACCGTAACATCTTCGGGCGAGAATGGGGTCAGCTCATTGGCAATATAGACCATCGGCTCAACGTAATCGGCTTGGGCTTGGTGCATAAAGTACGAATATTTCGGGCGACGGAACGAAGTCATTATCCCACCATAGAATGGGTCGGGATGGTAGCCTCGTTGGTGGTCGAAGCTATGCCATAATGTACCTCCGAAGTGATATACAGGCGACTTGCTCAACGACTCATAGGAGGTATGGGTATAGGCTGGATTGCCTTGGTGTTTGGCTTGAACCAGCTGTGGTACTTCGCCCCAATTACGTGCCACACGATCCGGAGAGTTATGCGAGTTCCAGTCATCAACAAAATCGCCCCACTCACGAGTATAATAGACCTTGGTGGTATCGACATCTACGTGCACATAGCCATCATCGCCCTTTTGCCCTACGGCAGGGTGAGTAAACAGAACATCAAAATATTGGCTTCCCTTCGCCTCTAGGTCACAAGCGGTATAAGCCCCAGGGAGTTCCTCTTTGACTATATCATGAACGGTCAGTGCAAAGTCGTCGGGATACCATGTCTCGTTGAGAATAGGCTCCCACATCAGCACACTCGCTCGGTTACGATCACGACGCACCATATTACGAATATCGCTATACACACGCTCTTTGAAGATTGGCTCGTCGTTCCAGAATTGCCACCCTGGGGTATTGACAATCACAAAGAGCCCTAGTTCGTCGCACGCATCCATAAAGGCAGGATCTTGCGGATAGTGTGCATTACGTATTATCTCCATCCCTGCCTCTTTGAGTTTTTGGGCATCTCGCCAGTGGAGGTTATTGCTCAGGGCGTTACCCACAATTGCGAAGTCTTGGTGGCGATTTGCTCCCATTAGTTTGCGTGGATACGCCTCACCATTGAGCACAAAGCCTTGGGTGTGCGAGAACTCTATGGTGCGAACGCCTACTTTTTTCATATAGCTATCCAGCAGATTCCCTCGACTGTCAATCACACTAACTTCTAGCTCATAGAGATATGGAGTCTGGGGAGTCCAGAGCTGAGGATTTTCGACCACCAGTGCAGCCGTAGCATTATTACGGGATTGTGCAACAACCATACCCTGCTGGTCTTTGAGCTGATAGTTGATCTGCCCCTTACCCACAATATCGGTAGTCACCGCCACAACCGCACGATGATTGGCAATCTCGGCAGTGCTGATAAAAGTGCCACCACCAGCCACACGATCGGCCATATTCTCGTCGGTGATATAACATTTTTTGTTGGTGGCAATAAGCCATGTATCACGATAGATACCCCCAAAGTAACAGAAATCGAGAGCCTCTTGAGGTTTCCCTGGGGGATAGATCGGATCGTTGGAGTTGTCGCACCAAACAGCAATAACATTTTCTCGCCCTGCTTTGAGGTATTTATCTACCTCCACAGCAATAGGAAGATAACCGCCAAATTGCTCCTTGACCAACTCACCATTGACCCAAATCTTAGACTTGCCCATAATAGCCTCGAAATAGAGCACCAATCGTTTGCCCGAATAGCTCTGATCGAGCGTGAAATGTTTGCGATACCACGCTCCATTGCGATAATTGACACCCCCCGAAGCCTCGACCGGAAGCTCCTCCAAACCATTAGGAAGCGATACCACCCCCCACTGCGAATCATCAAAATCCACCCGCCAAGCCTGATCCATCAAGCTATTAGTGGGATCAAGGGTAAACCGCCAAGCCGGATTTAGACTCTCAACCGTGCGAGGAGAACCAGGCAAGGCATAGAATCCAGCGGTCGAATAGCGAATAGGGCTATTTTCTTGTGCAATAGCGACCCCCATCAAAGAGATCAGAAGCCAGAGGGATAGGAATTTTTTCATGTTAGGTTAGTTTTTATTGATACCACGAATCTGCAAACAAAGGTAATAATTTTGTCGTGAGATTCCATACAAACCAACCAAAACAAGCCTCATGGGGCGGACAAAACATACCAAAGAGCCCAAATCTATCGTTAGTCTTGATAAAATTACATACCTTTGTAATCCAAATTAAGAAATTATCACATAAAACAATAACCACGAAAAACTAAAGATGGGCTTTATAAGTGTCTTACTAACCATAATATTTGTCATTTGGGCTTTGGGATTGATCGGCAGGATCTTCCTTCGTGCATGGGTCATAAGGCTACAACGCAAATTCAACCAAGGACAAACCCACACAGGATACGGCCGAAGCTCGGGGCAATCCTCGTCGAGCCGTGCGCAGGGCGATATTAATATCCAAAAGACAAAAGAACAACAAAAAACAGTCCCCAAAAACGTAGGCGACTACGTAGAGTTTGAGGAGCTAGATTAACCTATGGATCTCCTCGATCAACTGCAGAAAACCCTTTTAAATTAAAAAAATAAATTTTACTAACAACCAAAACAACAAAATTTTACTATGAAAAAGTTTTTCTCCCTATTTCTAATTTCTCTATCAATGCTTATGCTGACCAGTTGCGAAAGCACAACAGGTTATTCATATTATACCATTTCGACTGGTACATGGAGCGGAACAACCGACGAGGATGTCTTTACGCTGATCCAAACCAAACTCACCTCGATGGGTTATATCGTTGGTGGCTTTACGCTCGAAGGAGACGATATGAACGGACTAGACGAACAGGCAATTGCCAAGTTCGAGGCGTTGGTTGAGAGCCTTGATAGCGATATTTCGACAATCGCCGATGCGCTCAAAGGAAATGATGCTGCGCCATGTACCGTAAAATTCTTGTATAGCTTGAATCGTGGTACAGATGTGACCTACCTGCTAAGTAGCGAGGTGTTCGAGATCGAAATCGAAGAATAATTTAGAACTAATAACTACTCTTTTGGTGCTATTCCTTTCTCAAGGAAAGGAATAGCACCAAAAGAGCAAAAAAACAGAACAGATAATGTTTTCAGGAATCGTAGAGTGTTTGGGACGTGTGGTAGAGGTTCGTACAGAGGGTACGAACAAAGATTTTATTATCGAAAGTCCACTTTTCGATCGTTTGAAGATCGACCAAAGTGTGGCGCATAATGGTGTATGCCTGACGGTAGTAGAGCTGCGAGATGGATTGCATCGAGTGACTGCCATCGAAGAGACACTCATCAAAAGTAACCTAGGCGAACTCAAATCGGGCGATATGGTCAACCTAGAACTAGCAATGAAAATGGATGGTATGCTCGATGGACATATTGTGCAGGGGCACGTCGACACTACGGCACTGTGTACCCAAATCTCAGAATGCGAAGGAAGCAAATACTACACCTTTGAATACGAAGCCTCGAAGGCCGAATATATCACCGTCGAAAAGGGTTCGGTGTGTGTAAATGGTGTTTCGCTAACGGTGGTTGATCCTTCTGTGGGGCGATTCTCGGTGGCAATTATTCCTTATACCGAGCAGCACACCAACTTCCACTGCTTCGAGGTGGGTAGTCGTGTGAATATCGAGTTCGATATTTTGGGTAAATATATACTTAAATATATGAGTGCTTATGTACAATCAGCAAAATAGAGAACTTATAGACAATTTCCCTGTCGATGGTGCAGGGGTAGCAAACGGCAACTTCTTGGGGTTGCCGTTTGACGTTGACACCTCTCGCTTGGTATTGATGATGGTGCCATGGGATGTTACGGTTAGTTATGGTGCAGGGACTCACCTTGGGCCTTCGGCTATTTTGGAGGCTTCGCTTCAGGGCGAGGTCTATGATGAGCATTTCACCGATATGTGGAAAGAGGGTTTTGTGGTGCTTCCTCAGTTGGAATATGCCCTAGAGCATAATGAGTGCACACGAGAGTTGGCTTGTCGGGTGATTGACCATGAGGAGAGCGGACGGACTCTGCTTTCGAGTGAGGAGGCTGAGGCTTTGACTCACTCGGTGAATAGGGTTTGTGAGGGGTTGAACAAGGCGGTCTACGATCAGGCGGTGCAGATGATCGAGCGAGGAAAGATCGTGGGGCTTGTGGGTGGAGAGCACAGCGTACCACTGGGATTAATCAGGGCTTTGGCTGACAGGGGTGACCATTTTGGTATTTTGCATATTGATGCACATGCCGATTTGCGAGAGGCGTATGAGGGTTTCGACAATTCTCATGCTTCGATTATGCGCAACGTGATGCGAGATCAGCGTATCGGCTCATTAACACAGGTTGCCATACGTGATTACTGTTACTCCGAGGTTGATTTTGCCCAATCGGATCCTCGTATTTCTCAGTTTACCTCTTCGGGGTTGCGTGATTCTTTGTACGATGGAGCAACTTGGGGTGATATTTGTCGTGAGATTATCGACACTTTGCCCCAGCGAGTGTATATTAGTTTTGATATTGATGGTTTGACACCCGATTATTGTCCTTCGACGGGAACGCCCGTACCGGGTGGGTTGACATTCGAGGAGGCTATCTATTTGATCCGAGGGGTGGTGGATAGTGGTCGACAGATTATTGGTTTTGATCTTTGCGAGGTCTCTCCTAGTGATCGTCAGGGCGATCAATGGGATGCTAATGTTGGTGCTCGGGTATTGTATAAGCTATGTGGTGCTACTTTGGCTTCTTCGATGAAATCTTTGTAGGAATAGGAAAGTTCACTCTTTCATAGCACATGACCCAGCAAAGTCCCAGAAAGACCCAGCAAAGTCCCAGAAAAAGACCCAGCAAAGTCCCAGAAAACGACCCAGCAAAGTCCC
>JAWXTL010000046.1:0-9589 GCA_044433565.1 Rikenellaceae bacterium
CAACGATGGGGTGGCTTGGGCTAGTGGCATACCCATATAATCTAGGATTACGCTATCTCCGCTATAATGGTTGGCAGGATCGTCGCCCGAACGGTTGACTCCCACCGTGTAGCATAGATTTTCGATGGCACGAGCACGAAGCAATGTGCTCCACGCATAGCTGCGAGGCTCTGGCCACGATGCAATATATACCGCTAGGTCACACTCGGCAGATTTACGACTCCACACCGGAAAGCGAAGATCATAGCAAATATATGTGGCAATACGCCATCCTTTGTAGTGTATGACCATGTGGTTATCGCCCTCACCATAATGCTTGTGCTCACCTGCCATGCGGAAGAGGTGGCGTTTGTTATAGACCAAACGAGTGCCGTCGGGTGCAATAAAAAAGAGGCGATTGTAGAACATGCTCTTTCCTGTGTGTCGGTCTGTATCTTCGATAGCTGCACTAAATATCAACGCTTTACCAGTGCGTAGTGCAAGATCGGTCATCTGCGTTACGATCTCACCATCCATACGCTGTGCAATACGCTCGGGGTTCATCGAAAAACCCGTAGCAAACATCTCTGGCAACACACAAAGTTCCACCTCAGCGTCAAGCCCTTCGACCCAAAGGGCAGCTTTTTCTATATTCCATTGTGGTGCTTCCCACGTGGTATCCATCTGAAATATGGCTATTTTCATTTCACTCAAAACTTTTAGAATTTCACAAACCACAAAGGTAACTATTTTTCTCGAAGAGTTTATATTCCCGGGGGTGGGTTTTGCGCAAAATCTAAAGAACACAAAGAAAGATTTTTAACTTCGATTTTAATTGCTACCTTTGTAGTTGATTTGCTTTTACCAAAATAATGATTCATTTAGCTACCTACAATACACTCTATATAGCACGTTCTACCGAGAATGGTGTCTATCTGACCGATGCCGACGAAATGAGCGAGGTCTTACTCCCGAATCGCTATGTTCCCGAGAATTATGAGATTGGAGACTCGATCGAGGTCTTTGTCTATTGCGATTCCGAGGATCGTGAGGTGGCAACTACCGAGCGGCCTAAAATCATCCTTGGTGAGGTTGCCTCGCTAAAGGTGGTGGCTACCACTCGTATTGGGGCTTTCTTGGACTGGGGTTTGCCTAAGGATCTTTTGGTGCCTTTCAAAAATCAGCTTAATCCGATGGTCGAGGGTGAGTATTATCCTGTGGCTATCTATGTCGATCAGACCACTTTTCGTATTGTTGGAACTTCTAAGATCGGGCATCTGGTCTCGAATACTCAGGAGATTACCGTTAAACAAAAGGAGGAGGTCGAGATCGTGATTGCTCAGCGTCGTAACCGTGGTTATCGAGTGATTATCAATGGCAAACATTGGGGTATGCTCTATGATAGTCAGATCTTTAAGCCTGTTGCTTTGGGCGAGAAATATACTGCATACGTCACGGGGATTACCGAGGATCTGCGTATTGATGTGGCTCTTCAGAAACAGGGCTTGGGACAGGTCAAAGTTGCGACCGATGTGCTTATGGGGCTTATGCAAGAGAATGGTGGGTCGTTGCCTTATGGCGACCGTACACCGCCCGAGATCATCCAAGCAAATACGGGGATGAGTAAAAAAGTATTCAAACGAGCAGCAGGGTTCCTCTTGCGTCAGGGTCTCGTCAAGATAGAAGATGATAAAATAACAAAAATTAAATAGTAATAAAAAAATGAAAGCAGACGTAGTACTTGGACTCCAATGGGGTGACGAGGGAAAAGGAAAAATAGTGGATGTTCTTACACCATCTTACGATATTATTGCACGTTTTCAGGGAGGGCCTAACGCTGGTCACTCATTGCATTTTGGCTCGACTAGCCATGTTCTTCACACCATTCCTAGTGGCATTTTCCGTGAGAATACACTTAATGTTATTGGTTCGGGTGTTGTGATCGACCCTGTGATCTTCTCGGGCGAGGTTGCCAAATTGGAGGCTGTGGGTGTTGATGTGGTTTCACGATTGAATATTGCCAAAAAAGCTCACTTGATTTTGCCTACTCACCGTATTTTGGATGCTGCTTCTGAGGCGGCTAAGGGTAAATCGAAGATTGGTTCTACGCTCAAGGGTATTGGCCCTACCTATATGGATAAGACTGGTCGTAATGGTCTTCGTGTGGGGGATATTCTCTCTTCGGAGTTTATGAGTCGCTATGAGCGTTTGAAAGCTAAACACGTCGAGATGCTTTCGTCTTATGATTTTGAATATGATTTGACCGAATATGAGGCTCAATGGTTGGAGGCTATTGAGGTTCTTCGTCGCTTTACTATTATCGAGGGCGAACATTCGGTGAATCATGCACTTGACAACGGAAAATCTATTTTGGCCGAGGGTGCTCAAGGTTCGCTTTTGGATATTGACTTTGGTTCTTATCCTTTTGTAACTTCATCTAACACGATCTGTGCTGGTGCTTGTACTGGTTTGGGCTTGGCTCCCCGTCGTATTGGCGAGGTGTTTGGTATCTTTAAGGCTTATTGTACTCGTGTGGGTGCTGGTCCTTTCCCTACCGAGCTGTTTGATGCTGATGGCGATTCGATGTGTGAGATTGGTCGTGAGTTTGGTTCGACTACTGGTCGTAAGCGTCGTTGCGGTTGGTTGGATTTGGTTGCTTTGAAATATTCGGTTATGATTAATGGCGTAACGAAATTGATTATGATGAAGGGTGATGTTCTTAATGGATTCGCAGAGATCAAGGTGGCTACCGAATATATTGTCGATGGCGAAAAGACCACGGAGTTCCCATTTGAGACCACCGATGCTATCGAACCTATCTATAAAACTATGAAGGGTTGGAATCAGAATATCAATGATATTCGTGAGTATGATGCTTTCCCTGTGGAGTTCAAAGAGTATGTCGAGTTTATTGAGCAGAGCGTGGGTGTTCCTGTTGGTATTATCTCTGTGGGCCCAGATCGTGCTGAAACTATTATTCGATAAGCTTTTATGAAGGTTGCTATTATTGGGTACGGCAAGATGGGTCGTGCTATTGAGCAGATTTTGATCTCTCGCTCTCATGAGGTTGCTTTGATTATTGATGTCGATAATCAGGGGGATTTGACCTCTGAAAACCTTGCGAAAGTGGATGTGGCTATTGAGTTTTCGGCTCCTTCGGCTGCTTTTTCTAATATCGAGAAATGCCTCGCTTCGGGCACTCCTGTGGTTTGTGGTACTACGGCTTGGCTGGATCGTTATGATTTGGCGGTGGAGCTTTGTGAGCAGAATAAGGGGGCTTTCTTCTATGCTTCTAACTATTCGGTGGGGGTTAATCTTACCTTTAAGATTAATGCCATGTTGGCTCGGATGATGAATCGTTTTTCGGAGTATGATGTTACTTTGAATGAGGTTCACCATACTCAGAAGCTGGATGCTCCTAGTGGTACGGCTATTACTATGGCCGAGGGTATTGTTGAGAATTTGGATCGTTTGGATTCTTGGCAGTTGGGTACTACTACCGAGGCTTCGCTTTTGGAGGTTACGGCTCAACGTCGTAGTATGGTTCCGGGTACTCATACTGTGGTTTGGGAGAGTGCTATTGATAAGATTACACTCGAACACGAAGCCAAAGGGCGTGAGGGGTTTGCACTTGGTGCTGTTCTTGCCGCTGAGTTCCTTTGTGGCAAATCGGGGGTCTATACCATGGACGATTTGATGAATCAGTAATATATTAACAGACTATTTGTAGATGAAAAAAATAAGAGAGATATGGAGTAATCGTTGGGTTCGCTTTGGACTAGTTACTTTTATTTACCTTCTTTGGTTTGTGGTTTGGACTCAGAACGCTTGGTGGTTGTTGGGGGTTCCGGTGATCTATGACTATTTTATTAGTCGTAAGATTGACGTTCTTTTCCTTAATAAGTACCGTGCTTTCAAGGTGCGTCATAAATCTTTTAAGTGGATTTTGGAGTGGATCGAGGCTTTGCTTTTTGCGGTTGTGGTTGTTACTCCTTTGCGGTTGTTTTTCTTTGGGCTTTATGTGATTCCTAGCTCTTCTATGGAGGGTACTCTTTTGGTTGGCGATTATCTTTATGTCAATCGTTTGGCCTATGGTCCTAAGATGCCTATCACTCCTATTTCTTTGCCTTTTGTTCATAATACTTTGCCTTTTTCTAGTTCTAATACTCCTTCCTATGTCGATTGGATTCAGTATGACTATAAGCGATTGGCGGGTTTTGATACTCCACAGGCAGGTGATGTTGTGGTTTTCAACTTCCCCGAGGGCGATACTGTTGCTTTGGTCGATCCTATCTCTTCTTATTATGAGTTGGTTCGGGCTTATGGTCGTGAGGCTGTTTATTCTCAGAGCGAGGTTGTTTTCCGCCCTGTCGATAAGCGTGAGAATTATATTAAACGTTGTGTGGCTGTTGCAGGTGATACTTTGCAGGTGGTTGAGGATTTGACTTATGTTAATGGGGTTCAGTCCGAAGTTCCTTCACGTTTGATTGTTGAGCCTTTGGGTGATATTCCTGTGACGGATGCTGTTTTCCCTCACACTCCTGAGCTTTATCCTTGGACTCATCGCAATTTTGGGCCTTTGTGGGTTCCTCGTGCTGGGGTGACTGTTGATCTTACTCTTGAGAATCTTCCTCTTTATCAGCGTATTATCAAGAATTATGAGTTGAATGATCTTCGTGTCGAGGGTGAGACTATCTATATTAATGGTCAGGTTGCCACGCAATATACCTTTAGGATGGACTACTACTTTATGATGGGCGATAATCGTGATAACTCTCTCGATAGCCGCTATTGGGGCTTTGTTCCCGAAGATCATATCGAGGGCGAGGCTTCTTTCGTTTGGCTTTCGATCACCCCTGGCGAGTCGATTTTTGGCGGTCTTCGCTGGGGTCGTATGTTTAAATCTATAAAATAGATGCTTTAAACGGCTGAAAATCTTATTTATATGCTAAAAATCGTGGAATAATATTTTATTCTGCGATTTTTTTTGTACATTTGCTTTGGATATTAGGCATAAAATTAACTTAAACAATATAAAATTAATTATGACAAGACCCTTAAAAATTGTAGTACTTGCCAAACAAGTACCCGATACCCGTAATGTGGGTAAAGATGCAATGAAGGCTGATGGAACGGTGAATAGAGCAGCCCTAGCGGCAATCTATAATCCCGAAGACCTAAATGCACTCGAACAAGCACTAACCATCAAAGATCTATGCGCTGGTTCGACTGTGACAATCGTTACGATGGGACCTCCACGTGCTGCCGATGTTATTCGTGAATCTATGTTCCGTGGAGCGGATGGTGGCATTTTGGTTACCGACCGCAAATTTGCAGGTGCTGACACCTTGGCAACTTCTTATACTTTGGCGGCTGCTATTCGCAAAATGGGCGCAGATGTTATCGTGGCTGGTCGTCAGGCGATTGATGGCGATACGGCTCAGGTTGGGCCTCAGGTAGCTCAGAAACTCGACCTTCCTCAGGTGACCTATGTCGAAGAGATTTTGGATGTCTGCTCAGATAGTATTACTATCAAACGTCGCTTGGAACATGGTGTGGAGGTTGTGAAATCTCCGATCCCGATGGTTATGACCGTGGGAAGTTCGGCTCCAGATTGCCGTCCTCGTATTGCCAAACGTGTTATGAAATTCAAACACGCTCGTACTGTTAGTGAGCTTCAAGCCAATGCCGAGGATTACTATATGACTCTACGTGAGAGCCGTGAGTACCTAAATATCACGGGTTGGGGTGCGGCCGACCTTGATGTCGACGACCAACAACTAGGCTTGGCTGGTTCGCCCACCAAAGTCAAGAAGATCGAAAATGTTGTTCTCTCGGCCAAAGAGAGTAAGAGCCTAACAAGTAGCGAACAGGATATTGCCACTATGGTTCAAGAACTAGTTGCTAACCATACTATCGGATAAGAAATCAAGGAAAATACAATGCAAAATATATTTGTCTATATAGAAACAGAAGGCGGCAAGGTTGCTGATGTTTCGTTGGAATTATTAACTAAGGCTCGTTCACTTGCTTCGCAGTTGGGTTGCAAGGTCGAGGCTATTCTTTTGGGTGCTAATTTGGCGGGTGTTCCTGAGCAGTTGGCTCAATATGGTGCTCAGGTGGTTCATGTTGCCGATGCTGCGGAGTTGGCTCCTTTCCGTACTTTGCCTCACTGCTCGATTGTTTGTGGTGTGTTCAAAGTGGAAGAGCCTCAGATTGCTCTCTTTGGTGCTTCTTCTATTGGTCGTGACTTGGCTCCTCGTGTCTCTTCGGCACTGCATAGTGGGCTGACTGCTGACTGTACCTCTTTGGAGATTGGTGCACACCGTGAAGCAAAATCGGGTAAGGAGTATTCGGATCTTTTGTATCAGATTCGCCCTGCTTTTGGTGGTAATATTATTGCTACTATCATTAACCCTGATTGTCGCCCTCAGATGGCTACGGTTCGTGAGGGGGTTATGAAGATGGAACCGCTGGAAAATGCTCCTGCTCCTGAGATTAAGGTTATTGACTACAAAAAATATATGTCCGATACGGACTTGGCTGTCGAGATCATCTCTCGTGAGATCGAAGAGCGTAAGATCAACCTTAAGGGTGCTCCTGCTATCGTAGCTGGTGGTTATGGCGTTGGCTCGAAAGAGGGCTTTGCTCTTTTGAAAAGCGTTGCCGATATTCTTGGTGGCGAGGTTGGTGCTTCACGTGCTGCGGTCGATGCTGGATTTACCGAACATGCTCGTCAGATTGGTCAAACAGGTACTACTGTTCGCCCTAAACTTTATATCGCTTGTGGTATTTCGGGTCAGATCCAACATACGGCAGGTATGGATGGCTCTTCGATTATTATCTCGATCAATACCGATGCGGATGCTCCAATCAACAAGATTGCCGATTATGCTATTGTTGGTGACTATGCCGATGTGCTTCCTAAGCTTGTTAAACAGATTAAACTTAACACTAAATAAGAGACGACAATAATGAACTTTTTTCTAGATAATAAAGATTTACAATTTCATCTGGATCACCCCTTGATGAAAAAGATTGTTGCTCTCAAAGAGAGTGACTATACCCAAGCCGAGACTTATGACTATGCTCCGGTTGATTATGCGGATGCTATTGATTCTTATAAGCAGGTTTTGGAGATTGTGGGTGAGATTTGTGGTGATACTTTGGCGGTCAATGCCGAGGGTGTAGATGCCCAAGGTCCTCGTGTCGAGAATGACCGTGTGATCTATGCTGATGGAACGGCTCAGAACCATGAGATGTTGACCAAGGCTGGGGTTTATGGTATCTCTTTGCCTCGCAAATATGATGGTTTGAATTTTCCTTTGGTGCCTTATGTTATGACTTGTGAGATGGTTTCTCGTGCCGATGCAGGTTTTGGTAATATTTGGGGGTTGCAGGATTGTGCCGAGACTCTTCATGAGTTTGCCTCAGACGAGATTAATGCGGAGCTTTTGCCTTTGATTCATGGGGGTGCTACGGCTGCTATGGATCTTACTGAGCCTGATGCAGGTTCTGATCTTCAGGCTGTTATGCTTCGTGCTACTCCCGATCCTGAGAACGAGGGACAGTGGCTTTTGAATGGTGTTAAGCGTTTTATCACCAATGGTGATGGCGATATTTCTTTGGTTTTGGCTCGCTCCGAAGAGGGCACTAAGGATGGTCGTGGTCTTTCGCTTTTTGTTTATGAGAAACGTCATATGTGTGTTAAGGTTCGCCGTATTGAGCACAAGATGGGTATTATTGGTTCACCTACTTGCGAGTTGGTGTTTACTAATGCTCCGGCTCGTTTGGTTGGCAAACGCAAGATGGGACTTATCAAATATGTTATGGCTTTGATGAACTCGGCACGACTGGGTATTGGTGCTCAATCATGTGGTTTGATGGAAGCGGCCTATCGTGAGGCTCTCAAATATGCTAATGAGCGTGAGCAGTTTGGCAAACCTATTATTCAGTTTCCGGCTGTTTATGAGTTGTTGACCAATATGAAGGCTCGTTTGGAGGCTTCACGTGCTTTGCTTTATGAGACTGCACGTTTTGTTGATGTCTATAAGAACTACTTCCATATTGAGAATGAGCGTCGTTTGACTGCCGATGAGAAGGCGGAGATGAAGCTATATAATAAGTTTGCTGATGCTTATACTCCACTTTTGAAGTTGTTTACTTCGGAGTATAGTAACTCTTTGGCTTATGATTCATTGCAGATTCATGGTGGTTCGGGCTATATGAAGGATTATGCTATTGAGCGTATTTCTCGTGATGCTCGTATTACTACTATCTATGAGGGTACTTCACAGTTGCAGGTTGTGGCTGCTATTAATGGCATTACCAAGGGCACTTTTGCTCAGAAGTTGGCAGAATATGAATCTGTTGCACCTTCGGCTGATATGCAGCGTAATTTTGATAAGTTGGTTGAGATGCACTCACTTTTGGATGAGGCTGTGGCTTCTGTTCAGGTTTTGAGTGAGAGTTCTTCGGAGCTTTTGGATCTTCATGCTCGACGTTTGGTTGAGATGGCAGGTTATGCTATTATGGGACATCTTTTGGTTCAACAGGCTTCGGTTTGTGATTCTTATAAGGTGTCGGCTAGTGCTTTTGTTAAGGAGGGTGAGGCTAAATGTGCTTCGCATTTGGAGTATATCAAGAAGTTTACTGTTGAGGATTTGGCTACTTTCAAGGCAGCTTTGGAGTATTAGATCTTTGGCTTAGGCTTTTTTCTTTGCGATCGTTTCCTTTTTGGGAGGCGATCGCTTTTTTATATTTGGTCTGTGAGTAAATGAATTACATGGAGAGATATGGAGAGTTCTCGGACGGCTGTCGAGGTGACACGTGCTATGAAATAGTACGGGGCTCCCGACGGGGGGAGCCGTCCGCCCCGTAGAGATTTCCTTCTGGCGAAGGCAAATCTCCGCTATCGCAATTGGAAATTCCTTTGTCATAGTAACACACAAAAAAAGATTAGCCAGAGAAAAAACATCTCCGGCTAATCTGAAAAATCTCGATAAAACAATAATCTACTGCTTGATAGAACGAGTAATACGCATAGCGCAAAAATCAGGCCCACACATAGCGCAGTGGTCAGCATTCTCACCAACCATCTTGTGGTGCATCTCACGAGCACGATCAGGATCCAAAGAGAGATTAAACTGGTCATGCCACCTAAAATCATAACGTGCACGACTCATAGCCAAATCACGTGCCTTAGCCTGTGAATTACCCTTTGCCACATCGGCCGCATGAGCCGCAATCTTAAAGGTCACAACCCCCTCACGAACATCATCACGCTCAGGCAAAGCCAAATGCTCCTTGGTAGTAACATAACAAAGCATCGAAGTACCCAACCAGCCAATCATAGTACCCCCAATCGCTGCTGTAATATGATCGTATCCAGCCCCAATATCACAAACCAAAGGCCCTAGGGTGTAGAATGGTGCGCCATGGCAACACTCACGCTGAAGATCCATATTCTCACGTATCTTGTCCATCGGAACATGACCTGGTCCCTCGATAATAACCTGTACATCCTTAGCCCAAGCACGTTGGGTCAACTCACCAAGAGTGCGAAGCTCCGCAAATTGCGCATGGTCATTGGCATCGGCAATAGAACCCG
>JAWXTL010000047.1:0-9524 GCA_044433565.1 Rikenellaceae bacterium
GGTTTACGGGGCTCCCGACGGGGGGAGCCGTACGCCCCGTAGAGATTTCCCTTCTAGCGAAGGCAAATCTCCGCTACGCAATTGGAGCGTTTTGCCTCAGAAGATATTGATTGTTCTGGGACGCTCGGGTATTTTCTGGGACTCTGGCTGGGTCATATACTACGAAGTAATGTAGGGCTCCCCTAATAATCAGCAAGGGGAGCCGTACGCCCCGTAGAGATTTCCCTTCTAGCGAAGGCAAATCTCCGCTACCGCATTCGGAAATTCCGTAAACAAAAAAAGAGGCTGTGCAAAATCCCCAAAAAAGAAGATAAAGCAAAGCCTCAAAACAAAAGGATATAACTCCCCACCTAGAGAAAACTAATCCTGCTTCTTGGTCGACAAATGAACATCCATCTGAGGGAAAGGAAACTCAATACCCTCGGAATTAAAACGCTCATAAACAGCCTGATTAACCCCAAAATAAACAGTCCAATAATCAGCTGAATTACACCAAACACGAACCATAATATCCAAAGAACTATCACCCATCTGATTAAGTGCAATAAAAATATCCTCGTCCTGAAGAATCTTGTCATTCTTGCGAAGTATATCCATCAAAACACTGCGAACGTGCCCATAATCCGAACCATAGGCAACCCCAATATTCCAAACAACACGACGTGTAGACTCCTTAGAGTAGTTGTAAATAGCCTCGTTAGAAAGCTCACCATTAGGGATAATAACCATCTTATTATCGACCGTATTAAGCAGAGTACTAAACAGTGAAATCTCCTTGACAGTACCCGAAAAACCCTGAGCCTCGATCCAATCACCAACCTTAAAAGG
Organism: Rikenellaceae bacterium; assembly: GCA_044433565.1. GTDB lineage: Bacteria > Bacteroidota > Bacteroidia > Bacteroidales > Rikenellaceae > Mucinivorans. The sequence goes on from JAWXTL010000047.1 coordinate 829, forward strand.
CTTCAAAAACAAAATCAAAACCCCACCAGCAAAATTCTGCAAAGTGCCGCTAAGTGCCATACCAATAGCCAAACCAGCAGAAGCAAAAATAGCCAAGAACGAGGTGGTATTTATACCCAAAATACCAATAGTGGTCAAAATCAAAATAATCGAAAGTACGGTATTGACCAAACTAACAATAAACCGATTGAGAGAAATCTCTAAATTGCGTCGATCAAAAACCGAACGCATAATCTTCAACAACTTGCGAATCAACCAACGCCCAACACAATAAACCGCAACTGCAAGAATCACCTTCGAGAGAATCCCAACAACACTAGAAAGACCCCAAGAGATCAACTCTTCGGTAGACATATTACTCACATTGCGAGCAAAGTCCATCAATTTGTCCTGGAAATTTACAACACTGTCGGCCACCGCGGCAGCTCCAGTTTCACCATCAAATGCCATAATATATACGTTTTAAAATTTATAATTATATTCTTAAAAAAACAAAGGTTATCTTAGGAGTATCCACCCCGACCAAATCAACCAACCGAAATCTCGACCAAAGAGATACGATTAGAATCAGCATCCAAAATCTTAATCGACAACATACCAATATCAATAGTACTCCCAACCACAGGCAACTCCTCGCTATGATACAAAATATATCCAGCCAGAGTCTCATACTCCTCGCTCTCCTCGATCCCAAGTGAATATCGCTCATTGATATAATCAATCTCGAGTCGAGCCGAAAATCTATAATGCCCCACCGACAACTCCTCCTCGACCGCACCATCCTCGTCAACAGCATCATGCTCATCCTCGATCTCACCAACAATCTCCTCGAGTATATCCTCAAGAGTAATAATCCCTGCCGTAGAGCCAAACTCATCAATAACCACAGCCATCGACTTATGTCGCTTGATAAACTCCTCCAACAGACGCTTAATCTGACCACTAGAGGGAACATACAAAATCTCCTGCATAATATCCTCTAGCCGCTCCGGAGAGAGAAACATATTACGTGCCGAAGCATAACCCACAATATTATCAATCGAATCACGATATAAAGGAATGCGAGAATAGAAAGTCTGCTGAAACAATTCGAGCAACTGATCGGGTGAGCTATTAATATCGACCGCCACAATCTCGACACGAGGTACCATACACTCACGAACCTTCAACTCCGGAAATTCCAAAACATTCTGAAGAATCTGCAACTCGACATCACTATCAATGGTCAAACCGCTATCTTTTTTCTCGGCACTCTGATCGACAAGATTCTGAAGATCATGAATCCCTGGCCCCTCGACAACTTGCGAGTCGGAGCGCAACCCAAAAAGCCGAAGAATACCCAGTGAGATCAAACTCATAAACTGAGTAATAGGGTAAAACAAAAAATAGAAAAGTAATGCAGGAAGTGCCAAAACTCGAAGATAACGATTAGGAGAGATCCGAACAATACCTTTGGGCAAAAACTCAGCAAAGATAATAATCACCACAGTCGAAATCAGAGTCTCAAAAGCAATACTGCTAACCAAATATTGAGCAATGACCTGCGACATAAAGAGTGAATAGACCACCAAAGCAATATTATTCCCCACCAACATAGTCGAAATATATTGACTAGGGTGGCGCAAAAAGAGCGAGATAATCCGATCGAAAGCAGGACTTTGTTTTCGGTCGATCTCGATTCTCAGGCGGTTAGAAGCAATATATGCCAGTTCCATCCCCGAAAAAAAGGCCGAAATCACAAGGGCAATAATAATTATCACAAAATCCATCCGCTGATACTCCCGCTAAATATTTGGTGCAATAACAGGTTCTGTCTCCTCAGGCTTGACAGGTAGCTTATCTCCGACAGCGAGATCGTCATCGACGGGTAAACCATCCTCGACAACAGTACCATCAGGGTTCAAACGCACCACCGTAGAATCACCCGAAGCCGAAGAGGTAGAATCGGCAACCTGATCGACAGCCAAAAGCCCCGAAGCACGATTGAAAGTCCAAGTCTCAAAGTTCTGATCTGTCTCAAAATTATCACCACGAGTAATACTCCGCCCCTCACGAACAACAGTAGTAGTATCCGAATAGATACGAGCCTCGTCCTCCAACCAATAGATCCGCTCCGTACGGAAACTCTTATCCCCAGCATAGTTATTCCCCACCACATTGCCGAAAGCCTCCCACCGCTTCTCCTTGGTATAATATCGAGCCGAATCAGCACGAAGATCACTCTCGATAACCTCGGTATCAGACTCCCCAAAAGTCTCAACCTTCAACCCCAAAGGATAAAGAGCATAAGGACGCTCCGCCAACTCAAACATCAAAATAGAATCGGCATAGACCCGAAAGTACTTATTACCATTACCCGAATGAACCACAGTACGCTTGGTACTCATCATAGTAGGAGTGGTCTCTGGATCCTCAATAGCGGATTTCACCTCCACTTCGGAGCAACCCATAACAACAAAAATGAACAGGGGCGTATATAATCTATACGCCCGAGTCCATTTAAAATATGTAGTCATTAAAGACATCTAGCTAATTTAATCAAGTGGATACTTAGTCACGACCACGAATAGTAGTACGACCAGACAACCAACCACAATTCACAGTATAGGCTTGTCCCTCTTCCAGACCCAACATAAACAAGTCTGTCTTTTTAGGGAAGTTAGCAGTTAGGTTATATAGTGCATTACGAGCATCCTTCTTCAAAGGATCTTCGTCTGGCATCAAATTAACAGCACGTTGCATAGCATCGGCAGCCAACCAACAAGCATAAGTCTTAGCATCGCCACTACAACCCGAAAGCGCAGTAGATACAGCATTAGCATACATAAAAGCAGCCATACTACTCTTAGAGTCGATCTCCAAAGCACGTTTTGCCATCTCGGCAGCAGCTTTACCATTACCCGACTGCAACAACTGCATCGAAGCACGAGTCAAATGGCTAACTTTCAACACTGGATCCGATTCGCTCTCGATAGCCACATTCAAAAACTCCTGAGCCTTAGCAAAATCGCCTTTCTCCTCATAAACACCAGCCAACATCAAAGCGATTTCTGGCTTAGGGTCAGTTTGGAAATATCGCTCAAGAATCTCCATCTGGAAGTCCGAAGCGCAACGAGCCTTACTAAACAGTCCAAGGATCTTTTTGACCAAGGCATCATTAGATGGATCAGCCTCATATTGAGGTTTGAAAATACGCTCCAAGTTATCGCAACTAGCAATACCACTATTAGCAAACATAGCCTCGACCTCTAGGGTCACATTACGAGCCACCTCGGTATCATGGTTAGAAAGCAGTTTAGTCAGACGCTCATAACGACCAATATAATCATCGGCAGTAAGCTCATCGAAACTAGCACTCTCAGTAACATTCATAAAATATTTACCAATCAAAGCAGCATCCGAATCATCAATAACATCCTGACCAGCCTTGATCGCCTCGACAAACAGGTCATAGGCCATAATACGCTCATGATCGTCAGCAAAGTTAAAGAAAGTATTAGCCTTCTGAGCCAAAACATAGTCACGACCACGAGTAGGATGTTCAGCAAAATGCTCTGCACGAAGGTCAAAAATTATAAGCAAACTATCAAGGTAATGGTCACGTTGCTCATCGGTCTCGGCCTGAGCGATCAGATTACGATAGATATTAACACCATTAATATACATATTCTCCGAAGCTTTTGGAGCACTCTCAAGAAGCTCTTTAAGCTCTTTGGTTGCCGTAGGATAATCCTTTAGCTTATACGAATAAGCAAAAGAATTCAGCAACATAACATTTTTTCACGCTCTTCAGGTGAATTACCATAGCGTGGATCCGTTTTGTAGGCATCTGATTGAGCCGAACTTACAGCTACTGTAAGGGCAGCGATAATTGTTAGAACAATTTTTTTCATTGGGGTTCGATATTTCTTTTGGAATTAATTTGTCTTGTATTCTATGAATTAGTTTGTTGTCCGATCACTAGTCTAGCTTACGTCGCTTGAACCAAAGGTCATCGCCAAATAGGCTAAAGCCAACAAGCACCTTAACATAAGTGTCGCTCACTTGGTTATATTGGGTTGTTCCTTGGTGTCCTGCTTCGAGACCTATATTAAGTGTTGTGGTTCCCATACGATTGAGTGGCATCTCGACACCCAGCGTACCTCCAATCTTTTTAGGCTGATAGACCACACCCGACTCCGAGTCGGTCATAGTATAATAGCTTGTCGAATAGATAAAACCTGCTTTGTAAGTCCAGCGATTGAGTGCCTTGCGCAGATCATAGCGATTAGGGGTAAACGAAACACCCAGATTGAGTTGTTGCTGACGAGTTAGGCCATAGCCCGTAGTCTCATAATCTGTATCATAGGCTCCAGTCCAATCCTGAGTCGAGTAGTCGGCAGCAACCGTAAAGCGACCATTAGCATAAGCCACACCAGCGGTGAGCTTACTAGGAAGTTTGATTGGAATTGACGCACTTGACATACTAACAGTATCGCTCAACGAATAAGATTCATTAAGCAACATCTGCTCACGAGCATAAGTGGTATTGAAATTGGTCGGAAGCGAATAAGTCGCACCAAAACTCAACACCCCTGTTTTTGAGACACGAGCAGCATATTGGAATCCAAAAGCAGCCGAAACCTTAGAGAAGTGATAAGTCTCACGACCACGCATATAATAAGTCAAAATATTGTCAAGCAAAGGAACAACCTCGGCAGTATAGTAACGATCAATATTACCAAAGTAATAGATCATCGTAGCACCGATAGTCAAACCCTTAACAACATTCATACCAACCGAAGTATTCACCGCCGAGAGACCTCCCTCGCCATAATATGAATAAGCCACACGACCGATATTCTCAATTATATCTTGATTGTTATCAACATAAACTGTACTATAACCCACCGAAGAGACAGGATTCATAGAGACCGAAAGACCAATCCCTTTGGCCAGTGGAATCGCAAAACCCACATCATGCAAACTAAACGAGTTATTGAGACTCGATGCTGTATAAGGATCTTGGTTGATGTCAACAGAATTGACCTTAAAATAGTTACTAACACCCTCACCTGCAAAGCTAAAGAGAGCCGTATTCTGGCGCATAGATCCAAGTGCAGCTGGATTGATATAGTTGATTTTGGTAGGATCATAAAGAGCGACACCTGCGCCACCCATCATGCGGTTAGAGATATTGGCTGGTGATACAAATTCACCAAAGCCATACATAGAATAGGGAGAAAAAATTACGGGGGTAGAGTTTTGGGCTTTAAGATTTGTGACACTCAAAAAAAGCAGTGATAATAATGCAATAATTCTATACTTCATTTCTATTGTAATTGTATTCGATTACTAGGTTTAGACCCCTAGGAACCAATTGATAATCGACAAAGATCGTACTTTTTATCAATTTAACAAAATATTTCGCCTCTCCACCCGTAAAAATAATAATTTTTTTTGGATTTCGGCTTATGTAGCCTTCTAGCTCGTACAGCACCGAGTTGAAGACTCCATGTTCCATGGCGGTATTTGTGCTATTTCCGATCAGGTCGGGGTGCGATTCCGTTGGGGTTTTTAGCAGTGGGAGCCTCCCTGTTTGATCGTGCAAGGCGATCAGTCGAGACGAGTAACCCAGTGATATATTACCACCAAGGTACACCCCTTGTTTGCTCACGAAATCAATGGTTATGGCGGTTCCAAGATCTATAATCATTAGCTCTTGGTTGGGATAGTCGGCAGCAGCGGCAATAGCGGCAGCCAAACGATCGGCACCCAGTGTGGTGGGTGTTGCGTAGTTGTTGACCAGAGGTATGGGGGTTATTCCCGAACGGAAAACCTCGAAATGGGGAATCGTGCGCTCCAGCCATTCGACGATCTCGGGTTCACTCTCACGTGTGGTCGATAGTATCGCCGCCTGAAAATGGTATTGCTCGTGGAGCGAGACAAGATCCGACACCAGCAATCGAGAAAATTTCCGACGCTCAACCACTCGGGAATCCTCGAAAACAAACAACTTATAATAAGTATTACCTATATCTAAAACTAAATTTCTCACAATGATCTAAATTATAATTTAATTAGATTAACCTCAACCAGAGATGGTTACAACTCAATCGAACGAGCCACCAACCCCCGCCGATAAATCTCCTTGAGCACAATAGGCAGTGTATGATAGAGGTTCGTGGACGCTTTGTGCGAATCATGAAAAACGATAATCGCCCCGGCCCTAAGATGAGGAATCACCTCACGAACACAACGCTCAGGACTAACCATCCGTGAGTAGTCACGGCTCAAAATATTCCACATAATCAAGTGGTAACGCTCGCTCAAACGACGAATCTGAGAACGGGTAATACGACCATACGGAGGACGAACCAGAGTACTATCAAGGAAACTATTCCCCAAATCAACATCCTCAACATAACGTTCACAACCCATACCCCACCCCTTATTATGGCTATAAGTATGGTTACCAATGGCGTGCCCCCCACTGCGAACCCTCTGGACAATCTCGGGATAAAGCTCCGCATTTTTGCCAATACAAAAGAAAGTCGCCTTGGCATTATATTTGCCCAACTCAGCCAATACCCACTCCGTGACTTCGGGAGTTGGACCATCGTCGAAAGTCAAAAAAACACTATCGGTCGAAGGCAACGACCAATGGAGTTGGGGAAACAGACGTTTTATGAATTGAGGTATACTGAAGTACACGGTTCTTGAAAATTCTAATGGTTTTTAGATTGACAAAGATAGTTTATTTTATTACCTTTGTCAAAATATTTCAACAATATTTCATCTTCTAACAGATCAACACGAACATTTTAATTCCTACTAGACAATAATGAAACATCTTCTGACCCTCTTTTTATTAACATTGACCCTAAGCTCGTGTGACCCCTCGAAAAAACCTGCCGTGACGGGTAGCCCCTATGAGATCTTTGTTGTTTGTCCGAAAACCATCTATCAGGGGGCTGTGGGCGACACCCTAAAGTCTATCTTCGAGGAGCAAGTGCCTTGGCTCAACCAAGGAGAGCCGATTTTCGACCTGTTGAGTATTCCTGCTTCGGCTCTCAATAATATCAATCGCAAACATCGCAACCTATTTATAGTAAACATCGACTCGTCATATACCAAAACACGTATGGTCAGACAGGCCGATTCGTATGCCTCGGGGCAAATGACCCTGTCGATCAAATCTCCTTCGGCCGATTCGGCTGCTCTCTATATCAGTGGGGTGCGTGATCAGATTGTTCAGATCTATCAGCAGACCGAACGGGATCGCTTTGTGGCTCGTGCCGATAAATATGGCGTTCCTGCTTTGGAACGTTTGATCGAACAGAAGTTCGACTTTCATATGGCTATTCCGTTGGGTTATCGTCAGCGTGTGAATGGCGAGGATTATTTGTGGATCGACAACTCTATCCCTATTGGTAGTCAGGGGATTTTTATCTATAAGATTCCGATGGACGAGAATGCCGATAGTACTTTTTTTGTTAAGAGTCGTGATGCTGCTGTGCGACATATTCCGGGCCCAGTTGATGGCTCTTATATGGCTACCGAGACACAAATCATGCCCGAGACTCGTGAGGTCGATATTAACGGACAGAATTGGTATGAGACTCGTGGTTATTGGCGTGTCGAGGGCGACTTTATGGGAGGGCCTTTTGCCAATTATATCACTATTCACAATGGTGAGTTGATTGGAATTGATCTCTATTTGCAATACCCAAAAGAGGGTAAGCGCAATTATATGCGTCAACTCGAAGCACTACCCTACACGATCCGCTTTGACCTAGGGGCGAACAACTCCTCTGAGCCTGAGAGCGACGATCAAGAGTAATTTCTTTTAAAACAAACTAAACAGGGCGCAATTTGAAACCTGAAAAACTTATTGCTTTGCTCGAGGGCGAGGCTCATATTGCAGAGGTTCTTTCGAGCACTGCACATACTTTATCACTAGAGGGTGTTAGCGGATCGCTGATGCCCTTACTTGCTGCTTTGGGGGCACGTCGCTCGGGGGGCGTTCACTTTTTTTTGTCGGAAGATCGAGATTCGGCGGCCTATGCCTATAATGATATTTACAATATCCTCTCGCTCTTTGGTTTGTCTGATGACCGACTATTTCTGATCCCCTCTTCCTATAAGCGTTCTTTGGCTGCGGGCAAAGAGGAGGCTTCACGGGTTGCACAACGTACTGCGGCTTTGGGGGCTATCTCTTCCTTTTTGAGCGAGGGAGTCGACACTACGATGCCTATTATTTTGTGCACCTATCCCGAGGCTTTGATCGAGAAGGTGACTAGCCGTTCGCAATTGATCGAGAACACACTCTCTGTGCATCAAGGCGAACGGGTGGATCGAGATTTTATCGAACAGACTCTTCGGTTATATGAGTTCCGCAAGGTCGAATTTGTTGGCGAACCAGGCGAATATGCCACACGAGGGGGGATTATCGACCTCTTCTCTTTTGCCTCTAACAAGCCCTATCGTATCGAGCTATTTGGCAACGAGATAGACTCTATAAGAACCTTTTCGGTGTCGACTCAGCTTTCGGAGCAGAAGCTCGATCGGATCGAGATTATTCCTAATCTTGGCTCTTCGATAGCCGAGCAACGTGTCTCGCTGATTGAATATATCGGTGAGGGGGCTACTATGTGGCTTAGCGGTGGGAATAACACCCTATCGAAGATTGATTCGCTAGGGCAAAATTGCTAACG
>JAWXTL010000048.1:0-9498 GCA_044433565.1 Rikenellaceae bacterium
TCAAAAGTGGGGGTTTGTGGAATTTCCAATATCGTGAGTATATCGGGGGCAAATGGCAAGACCCGACTCATCTCATAGAATTTGAGGTCTGATGAGAGCACTTCCCCTCATATTACTTCTGATGCTGGGGTGCACCAAGAGTGTCTATGTTCCCCAGATACATACCCATATTGTGACCGATACCATTACACGCACCCAGCCCGACTCAACACTTATTCGTGCCCTTTTTGAGTGCGATTCATTGGGTGAGGTACGCATTTCGGAGATCGAGCAATACAAAGGGGCATCGGCCAATCAGCAGGTTGATTTCTCTTCGGGCGAGATTAGGATCGAGACCCGATGGCGCACGCAGTATATTGATCGGGTGGAGATGACCACCGATACGATTACTGTGGTGCGTGAGGTTGAGGTTGTCGAGCGAGAGCCATATATACCAACGATTTTTTGGATTACTTTTTTCTTTGCGATATTGACAGTAGGCTATTTGCTCTATCTGCTTGTTAGGCGCATTAGGGGATAGAAATGGTTCAGTTGCGACAGCCCCACGGGAGTCCTGCACCACTAAAGTAGCACATGACCCAGCAAGAGTCCCAGAAAATACCCGAGCGTCCCAGAAACAAAACAGCCCCCAACATAATGCCCAAAAAAAGGGCTACCCCTCGAAAATACGAAAGGTAGCCCTAAATATTTATCAAAAAACAGATGCCCTACTTGTTACGAACCTTAGGTCGAATAACAAACTGGAAGTCATAATCGCCATAAGGCATACGGTACTCAGGACGTGGAACAGCTCCCCATGAATCTTCACAACCAAGACCCATCTGCATACCATCAATATGAATGTTAGTCAAATCACGCTTAACCAACTCACCACTATGACGGTGATCTTTCTGTGTACCATCGTCCAAATCCTCGGTCAAATAAGGAAGTGCACTTGCCGAGAATGGCTTGTTACTATAAAATTCCAAACCATTTCCAGCCGGAGAAAGAACCTTGAACCAACGCAAATCGCTCTTAGTACCACTCTCCTGAGGGCGGATATATGGATAGTACTGATCGTCTACGCTCTGCTGGTAATAGCCAATTGGTTGCGACTCCTTACGGTCGATATAGTTCTCGATAGGACCACGACCATAGAATTTCACTTCGTCATAAATACCCGGCATTGCCATCACCATACCAAAGCGGAATAGATAAGGCATTCTCTCTTTGCCCTTTTCGGTAGTCAAACGTTGGTCAACGGCAACCTCTCCCTGTGGATTTATGGTGTAGGTAATATCAAGCGTTGCAAATAGCTCAGGAAGCTTGTAGCTCGATGATACCACGATATTGTTATCAACCACGCTATCTTTGATATATTGCAGTTTCATTTGAGGGTTGTACCATGCACGTTGGTTGTTTTGCAGCCCTGCACCATAGTCGTTGTCGGTTCCTGCTCTCCAGAACGAAGGACGCAACGATTGACCTAGCTCCATCATTGGTTTGCCGTCTACTACATAGTCGGTCAATTCGCCTGTCCAACGGCTAAAGTAGATATGGAAGTTCTCGCCTTCGATCATAATCGCACGTGTGTTAGGGCGGATCAATAGCGAACCTTTCGACTCAGTTACCTCGGCTGTAAATTCGGTATATTCCGAGATAGGAAGCTGTTGGTAGGCGATTTGGTCTCCTGATTCTAGGATGCTTTCGCTTGTTTTTAGCACATATTTCACATTTAGCAATAGCTCTTGCGAAGTCTTAGGAAGGGTATAACCAAGGGTTATTTTCTCGGTCGATTGAGGTGCAACCTCTAGGTCGTTGACCACGCCCGATGCGATTTGTTTGCCGTTTTGGGTGATATTCCACTCTAGGCGATAGTTCGACAGGTCGATAAAGAAGTTCTCGTTGTAGATTTCGATCTCTCCTTTTTGTAGGTCGATTGGCGATGTCCAGATTGATTGGTAGAAGTAACCCACCTCGTACATGTGTGGATTTGGCACACGGTCTGGCGATACCAAACCATTCGAGCAGAAGTTATTATCGTCCACGGTGTAGCGACCATAGTCACCACCATAGGTATAGATCATATTTCCGTTGCGGTAGTCACGCATTGATTGGTCTACGAAGTCCCAGATAAAGCCACCTTGCAGGTTAGGGTACTTACGGATAATATCCCAGTACTCTTTGAAACCACCCACCGAGTTACCCATTGCGTGTGCATACTCACATAGGATTACAGGGCGATTGTCTGTAAGGGCTGGATTCTCTCCTAGTTTAATCATCTCGCCATAGCGGGTGTACATAGGACACCAGATATCTGAGTGTGCGTTGTCTTCGGCATCCCAGATAGCACGTTCGTACTGCACTGGGCGAGTGTTGTCACGCTCTTTCATTGCGGCATACGCCTCACGGAAGTTATCGCCATCACCCGACTCGTTACCCATCGACCAGAAGATCACCGACGGATGGTTTTTGTCACGCTCGACCATGCGAGTTGTACGCTCTAGGTGAGCAGGAAGGAAACGAACGTCAGCACCTAGGTTCTCTTTGCCGTAACCCATACCGTGCGCTTCGATATTTGCCTCGTCTACCACATAGATACCATAGATGTCACATAGCTCATACCAACGTGATTGGTTAGGGTAGTGAGAGGTACGCACAGCATTCAGGTTGAACTGTTTCATAAGCTTAATATCTTGCAGCATACGCTCCTCTGATACTTCATAGCCACCATCAGGATCTAGTTCGTGACGGTCTGCACCTTTGAACAGCACTGGCTGACCGTTTACTAGCACTTGGCTATTTTTGATCTCGATCGAGCGGAAGCCAACACGCTGAGGGATTACCTCGGTAATATTCCCCTTGCTATCATAGATCGTAGCGATCAGAGTATATAGGTTAGGAGATTCAGCACTCCATTTAGCAGGATTTTTGATCTCGATCGAAGTGTTGATCGAGCCATCTTTCGATGGAGTAGCACTCTGTGAAGCAACCACCTTTTCGCCATCTAGCAACGAGAAGTCAACCTTCGATGGTTTGCCAACAGTAGTAGCCTCGATAGCGAGTTCTGCATCTGCATATTGAGCATCAAGGTTGGTCTTGATAAAGATGTCTTGCAAACGAGCAGCCGGACGAGCATAAAGATAAACGTCACGACCCACGCCACTAAATCGCCAGAAGTCTTGGTCTTCGATCCAGCTACCATCGCACCAACGATAGCTCTGGAAAGCAATACGGTTAGAAGCACCAGCCACAAGATATTTGGTAATATCGAACTCAGCATCCAATTTGCTATCTTCGCTATATCCCACAAACTGACCATTGACCCAAAGGTAGATATTCGAGGTCACCGAACCAAAGTGGATCACCACCTGTTCGCCTTTCCACGATGCAGGGATCTCAACGTCTTTGACATAGCTACCCACATGGTTTTCTGCCTCGGGAACACCCGTAACGGCTGTTTCAATAAATTTATGGTTGTTCTCGCCCGAACTAGCAATAGGGCCCGCACCAGCACGTGAAGCCTGTTGGGTTTGACCCTTTTGCGAAGGCGAATCGTTAGGTTTGGTGCGTACCACCGAACTCCAAGCATAACCTGGGTTGATATATACAGCATCGCCATAGCCGTTCATCTCCCAGATGCCCGGAACCATCATATCATCCCAATTCTGGGCATTGAATGAGGTCTTATAGAAATCCGTAGGGCGATCCCATGCGTCACGCACCCAGCTAAATTTCCATTTGCCATTGAGCGACAAGAAGTTGCGACTGTTCTTCAAATCGAAAGTCAGCGCACTCTCTTGATCCTCAAAAGCATAATAATGAGCACGCATAGGCGCACGATTAATGTGGTTTACAGCAGGGTCATTCCACTCTGTAAAAGTCTGAGCCATAGAGCCACTGCTAAGCGCACTAAAAGCCAGAAGAAGTAAGATCTTTTTTCTCATGTTCTGGGAAATAAGGGTTTTTAGGTTATTATTATATTTGATATTTATCTCAAGTTAAGTGCAAATATACGGATTTGTTATAGGAATAAAAAATTAACTATCGTTTTTAGAAACCTTTTTTCGAGAGATTAACCTCTCGTGCAGAATATTTTGAGCTACTCCCACAAAAAAATATTACCTTTGTCCATAAGATAAACCTTAAATACACCTGAAATAAATTGAAAACTTATCTACGCATACTCCAATTTGGTCGCCCTTTCTCTCGCTATGCTTTGCCTTACTTTGTCTGTATCTTGCTGCATTCGATCTTCAATGCTGCCACTTTTGGGATGTTGATCCCTATCATAAATACTATGACCGATGGCGAGAGTGTTGCCCAAATGGTCACCGTAATGCCCGATTTTGAATTCTCGAAGGCTTGGGCTGATGGCTTTTTCAACTATGCTACCTATAAACTCTTTGGCGAATCTTCGGTCGAAGATCTGTTTATGACCTTGGCGGTGATGACCGTTTTGATCTCTTTGCTCTCGAACCTTTTTCGCTACCTTTCGCAGCGTATTATGGAGAATCTTCGTATTGGGGCTATCGAGAAGATCCGCAATGGGGTGTTTAATAATGTGATTCACCTTCAGGCTTCTTATTTTACCGAGCAACGCAAAGGGGCTATGATCTCGAAGATCACCTCGGATGTTCAGGTGGTGCAGTTTTGTATTACCAACACTCTTCAGGTGCTGTTCCGTGAGCCACTTTTGATTGCCGCCTATATGTTCCTTTTGATTTCGATCTCTTGGCAGTTGACCATCTTTGTTTTGGCTGTTTTGCCGGTGATTGCCTTTTTTATTGGCTATATTGTCAAGAAGTTGCGCCGCTCGGCAACCCAAGGTCAGGAGAGCTTTGCTGGGCTGGTCTCTCTGCTCGATGAATCTTTGGGGGCGATCAAAACCATCAAGGGGTATAATGCTTCGGATTATGTCGATCAGAAATTTGTGGCTCAAAACAAACACTACTCGGATATTCAGCGTGATATTGCCGTCAAACAGCAGATGGCCTCTCCGATGAGCGAATTTTTGGGGATCACCTCTCTTTCGTTTATTTTGGTCTATGGCGGAAATATGATTGTGGGGGGCGAGTTGGCTGTGGCTTCGTTTATTGCCTATTTGGGTGCTTTCTCTCAGGTGACTCGTCCGGCTCGTTCGATTTCGGATGCCTTTGGTAATATCAATCAGGGTATTGCGGCTGGTGAGCGTGTTATGGCGTTGATGGACGAGGTGGCCGAGATCAAAGATCGTAATGATGCTTTGGTGGTCGAAAAATTCGAGAATGGCTTGGCTTTTGAGAATGTTTCGTTTAGCTATGATGGCGAACGTGAGATCCTCAGCAATGTCTCTTTTGAGATTCCTCGTGGCAAGACTGTTGCTCTGGTTGGTGCTTCGGGGGGTGGCAAGTCTACTATTTCGGATTTGATTCCTCGCTTTTATGATCCTCTCTCGGGACGTATTACGCTCGATGGGCGTGATACTCGTGATTATACTCTTGACTCTTTGCGCTCTTTGATGGGGATTGTGGCTCAGGAGACTATACTCTTTAATGATACGATCGAGGGTAATATTCGTTTGGGTAACCACACTGCAACCCGTGAGCAGGTGATCCAGGCGGCTAAGGTTGCCAATGCTTGGGAGTTTATCTCACAGATGCCCGAGGGGTTGGATACCAATATTGGTGATCGGGGTACTAAACTTTCGGGTGGTCAGCGTCAGCGTATTTCGATTGCTCGTGCTGTGCTTCGCAATCCCGATATTTTGATTCTTGACGAGGCTACTTCGGCACTCGATACCCAGAGCGAACGTTTGGTTCAGGAGTCGCTGACCGAGCTGCTCAAAGGGCGCACCTCGTTGGTTATTGCTCACCGCCTAAGCACTATCCAACATTCCGATAATATTATTGTTATCGACCGAGGTGGGGTTGCCGAGCAGGGTACACACGAGCAGCTACTGAGCAAAGGTGGCATCTACTCTCGACTAATAGAAATGCAACAATTGAGCCGTTAGATAATGAAACAGATCCTACGATATTTTCTCTTACTCTTCTTCTTGTTGGGTATTTCTGAGTGTTGGTCTCAGAAGTTGGTTATTGGTTCTCAGCGACCTTCGATGCGGGGTATCCAGTGGCAGAACAAATCTCCTAAGTTGAATAAGCCTCTTTTGATTGAGTTCTATCACCATGATAATAGTAGCTCACGGGAGTTTCTTGATCTTTTGTCTGAGATCAAGCAGCAGAGTCGAGGTAACCTTGAGATTGTGATACTTACTCGTGATGGTGGTAAATCGTTGACCCATCTTAACCAGTATTATGGCGATGAGTATCTTATTGGTTATGACCCTACGGGGGCTGTCTTTAGCAGCTTTGGGGTTAAGTATATCCCTTATAGTATCCTTAGCGATCGCAAGGGCAATCTGCTTTGGATTGGTAATTTGAGTAGCTTTGATATGGACTTATTGAAACCCTAGGTTTTGGGTTTTAGCATTTATTTGGATAGATTATGCGTTTGATAGATTTTCTCAATGAGATTGAGGCGGCGGGGGAGCTTCGTCGTGTGGGGTGTGAGGTTTCGCCTTGCCTTGAAATTGCTGAATTGACCGACCGTCAGTGTAAGCGTGAGGATGGGGGCGATGCTCTGCTTTTTGAACATACGGGGACAGAATTTGCTGTTGCTACTAATCTGATGGGTTCTCCTTCTCGTTTGGCTCGTGCTCTTCGGGTCAACCATTTGGGTGAGATCGAGGCTCGTTTGGACTCTTTGTTGGGTGATTTGATGAGCCCTAAGCGTACTTTTATGGAGAAGCTTTCGATGCTTCCTCGTATTAAGGAGCTCTCGGGTTTTATGCCTCGCCATAAGCGTGGTCGGGGCGAGTGTCAACGGGTTGAGATGGAGGTGGATTTGGATCTTTTGCCTATTTTGAAGTCGGCACCTCATGATGCTGAACGTTTTTTTACTTTGCCTTTGGTTCATACTATCGACCCCGATACGGGCTCTCAGAACCTTGGTATGTATCGTATGCAGGTGGTCGATGGGCAGACTACGGGTATGCACTGGCATCGCCATAAAACGGGCGAGAGCCATTATCAGAAATATAAGGCACGTGGTGAGCGTATGCCTGTTGTGGTTTGCCTTGGGGGCGATCCTGTTTATACTTTTTGTGCTACGGCACCACTTCCCGAGGGGATTGACGAGTATATTTTGGCTGGATTCCTTAGGAGTGAGGCTGTTCGTTTGGTCAAGACTTCGGTGGGGATTGAGGTTCCCGAGGATGTAGACTTTGTTTTGGAGGGGTATGTTGACCCAACGGAGGAGAAATTCTATGAAGGACCTTTTGGCGATCATACGGGTTTTTACTCTTTGGAGGATTACTATCCCCTATTCCATATTACTCGTATTACTCGTTCGCCACGGGCGGTCTATCCTGCTACTATTGTGGGCGTTCCTCCTATGGAGGATTTCTATTTTGCTCAGGCTTCGGAGCGCATTTTTTTGAAACCTATCCAGATGGTTATTGCCCCTGAGATTCGCAACCTCTATATGCCTATGTGTGGTGTGGCTCATAATATTGCTTGTGCTACTATCTCGAAGAGTTATCCGGGGCAGGGCGTTAAGGTGGCTAATGCTCTTTGGGGGGCTGGACAGATGGCCTTTAATAAGATATGTATGATCTTTTCGCATACGGGTATTGAGCTGGGCGATGCTCAAGAAAATCTGCTTTTTCAGCTTCGTGAGACACTTTCTCTTTTTGATGCGCAGCGAGATATGACCCTTATGCAGGGTACACTCGATGTTTTGGATCATGCCACAGCGACTTGTGGATATGGTGGCAAGGCAATCCTTGATTTGACGGTGAAACTTCCCGAGGAAGGGGTGCGTAGTAAATCTCCTCGACCTCTTCAGATTGGTGTTGGGCGTTTGCTAGAGGAATATTATACGGTGGTAATCAACGATCCTCGGCAGGTTGACACGCTTGTGGGAACGGGGGTAAAGTTTATTGTTTTGGTCGATACGGTTGTTCCTTTGTGGGGCGATCTGGAGGTTGTGGCTTGGATCGTGGCGGCCAATTGCGACCCTGTGCGTGATATTCGTCTGCACGAGGGGGTTGTGGTGGTTGATGGTCGAGCCAAGGTCGATCAGCTCTCACGTCACCCGAATGTGGTGTGCCAAAGCCTTGATGTGATCGAGATGGTCGATCGACGTTGGGCACAGTACAATCTGGGCGATTTTGTAGACTCTCCATCACGGAAATTCCTTCCGCTTGAGTATGCAGGAGGTGCTACAATAGATAAAAATAGAAATAGATGAAAAGATTAGTAGAAAAAGCAACGGAGCTGCTACCGCAAATTATCGAGTGGCGACGTTATATTCACCGGAATGCCGAACTTTCGTTCGAGGAGTATAAGACACAACGTTATATTATGGAGGTGTTGACCCAGTTGGGGATTCCTCACCGCCCCATAGCAGGAACGGGGGTCTTGGCAATGCTCGATGGCGAGAATCCAACGCCTTTGAGCCCCGTTGTGCTACGTGCCGATATTGATGCACTGCCCATTACCGAGCAGACGGGTCTCGAATTTGCTTCGACCTGTGGGGTGATGCACGGATGTGGTCATGATATGCACACGGCATCACTATTGGGGGCATTGGCACTGCTTGCTCAGGAGAGGTTCGAGGGTACTATTTGGGGATTGTTCCAACCAGGCGAGGAGCTTCACCCAGGGGGTGCTTCGATTGTCCTCAAGGATGAGATATTCAAGCGTGTTACTCCACGCCACTTTTTTGGGTTGCACTGCTCTCCCGAACTTCCTGTGGGAATGATTGGTCTGTGCCCCGATCAATTTATGGCATCGACCGACGAGCTACATATCACAGTCGAGGGCAAAGGTGGTCACGCCGCAATGCCTCATCTGATAAATGATACCGTGTTGGCTAGTTCGGCTATGGTTGTGGCACTTCAGCAGATTGTTTCACGACGAGCCAACTCTTTTATCCCGACTGTCATTTCGTTTGGTCGTTTTGATGCTGCTGGGGCTACAAATATTATCCCTTCGCAGGTTGTTCTTGAGGGTACTTTCCGCACAATGGATGAACCATGGAGGGCTCAAGTCAAGGAGTTGATAGGTGAGATTGCCACACAGACCGTTTCGTCTTATGGATGCACGGCTCAGGTGAATATATTGGACGGTTATCCTTCGGTTATCAATGATAGGGTTTTGACCGAGAGGGCAAAGTCTCTAGCGACCGAGCTTTTTGGAGCTGAGGGTACTATGCAGATTCCTCGTCGTATGACGGCCGAGGATTTTGGGTTTTATGCTGCTCGTTATCCTTCTCTGTTTTTCCGTTTGGGGACAGGTGATAGTTGTGCTCCTTTGCATAATTCTCGTTTTTCGCCCGATGAATCTGCGTTGAGCTATGGTTCATCAATGATGGCAGCCTTGGCACTTGATATTCTGACAAGATAAAAGACCCAGCAGAGTCCCAGAAAAGACCCAGAGGAGTCCCAGAACAATCAATCTTTTTCTGGGACTTTGC
>JAWXTL010000049.1:0-9374 GCA_044433565.1 Rikenellaceae bacterium
CCGCAAGTTGCGCAAATGCGTTGATACCATTGGTGCAATACATCAAGCGGATCTCCAACTCGTTGTATAGCTCACGATTTGTGGTGTGAATAAAGCCCAAACGCTGACCGCTCAAACCAACACTTTTCGAGAAACTCTCGGTGATTACCACATTCTCTAACTCCATCAAACGAGCGTAGTATGTATCGTCTCCATCAAAGAAAATACGACGATATGGAGAGTCAAAGAACACGGTGATACCCGCATCACTCAGGGTTTTGATTAATCGGAATTGCTCCTCGTCATCATATTTTTCGCCAAGTGGGTTACCTGGGTCGCAAATCAATACCGCATTTCCCTTCAATTCATCAATACGATCGTATAGTTCGCTCTGAGCATAATACTCGGCATTACCAACCCCACGAACTGTCAACATCTGGAAATAACATCCCCAGTAATAGACCGGAAGGAATAGTTTCTCCATATCCACCGCCTGAACAATCAGGTCAAGGGCGTTCATACCACCAGCAGTGATAAGTAGGTTATCGGCCGACGATTTACCAGAGAAATACTCTTGGTTGATTGCCTCACGAAGTTCTGGTAGTCCACGACCTGCTGGATAAACCTGCATAGCATTTGAATTGAAATCCAATTGCTCGGCTACTGGCTGCAAATTGATATTCACAACAGCATTCACACCACGATTTAGAGGTAGATATTCTTGACCATTTTCGGCGGTTAGTCTTTTTAGTTTTTCGCCAATCTGTACTATTTTACTTAGCGTAGCTCCGCTTTTTTTAATTTCCATTTTTTATAATGTTTTATGTGTTAGTTATTTTTTTTGATCTTTTAGTTTTGCGCCTATTATTCTCCACCCCAGAGTGATACGAAACATCGAGGTGTAGTGATCCGAATATTCGTATATTGGTGTTATCCCTCCGTTGTAACTTGCCATCAAATCCAGTCCAAATTTGAACCTATATCCCACACCTGCCGATATGTTTAGCGTTATTTTGTTGGCGTTGTAGGGATCATTTAGAATCGTATATTGGCTTGTGCTTGTAGCTCCCGAAGGACGTAGGGTTGTTTTTGCACTTAGCAGGAAGTCGGTTTCCATCATTGCTTGAACTCTGAATCCTCCTATGACATTATATTTCAGACCAAATTGCAATTGTCCATAATCCAACTGGTTGTCTATTCTTCCGCTGTATGTTTCGGGTGTGTAGATATTCTCGCATCCTTGGCGAGAGTAGTATCCTCCGATTTCTAGTGCTAGATGTTCGGTGAAATAGAGATCTGTATAGGCTCCAGCCACCCATCCTGTCATGTGTTCTCCACGGGAGTTGGTGTAATCGGCAACATTTAGTCCGGCACGAACTCCTAGCCCAAAACTTCTTTTGGTTTGAGCCTGAGTCGTCGATGTGGTGGTGATCGAAAAAAGTAGTACTGCGATTAGTACTCTATGTAGTTGTTTCCCTTTCATGCTATTTTTTTACTGGTGGCTCATGCAAAAATATTGCCTAAAAAAAAGAGTCGATTTAAAATGATCGACTCTTCTTTAGTATTATGTATTTCGTAATTTGAAATTACGTTGAGAGTCGTTATTATTTTGCCACCTTCTCTAGCCATTTGACCATAGCGAACATCGTAACCATAGAGATTGCACAAGCCACTACGAATACTGTCCATGTAAGCGAGATCGAGATATTACTGTAGAACATTGCACCAAACACTAGTAGTAGGTTACCCACGGCTGTTGCACACAACCATCCAGCCTGCATTGTACCTTGGTACTTTGGAGGAGCAACTTTCGATACGAATGATAGTCCTAGCGGCGAGATAAAGAGTTCGGCAACTGTTAGGATAAAGTATGTACCCACTAGCAACCATGGTGTCACGTCTGGCGAGTAGTTCATGTTCTCTAGCTCTGCTTTAAGCGGAAGATCCATTGATCCAACTGTCATAAGAAGGAAACCTAGAGCTGCGATACCCATACCGATTGCAATTTTCTTTGGAGTCGATGGCTCGATACCTTTGGCACTCAACCATCCGAATAGACCTACGATAATTGGAGTTAGGAATACCACGAAGAATGGGTTGATTGATTGGAATAGCTCGACACCTTGCAGTTGTGTAAAACCAAGATTTAGGTTGATATTACTTACATCTGTGTAGTCTTTGGCAAAATAGGTAAGAGTCAAACCATTTTGGTGGAAAGAGAACCAGAAGAAGATAACCACTGCAAATACTGCGAATAGAGCATATAGGCGTTGTTTTACCTCTTGTGCACTCATTTCGATATTTGCTTTACCGGCTGCTGCTTTCACTTTATCTGCTGGATTTGGGAATCTCTTCATGTTGACAACAAAGATTACCAACGAAATAAGCATTGCAACTACTGCTGCACCAAATGCGTAGTGGAAACCTGTGGTGAAAATATCAAGATATTCACTAGCAAAAGAGCTATAATCAGTGCCAGTATAACCAGCTTGAGTAGCTGCTTGGGTGAATTGCTCTGATGCTTGTCCGCCCGATGCTACTAGTTTGTTTGCAAGGTCTGGAAGAGTTTGGTTGTACTCATAGCCATTAACAGAAACCCACCAGTTACGGATACCAACTGCTACTGCTGGAGCAAAGATTGCACCTATGTTGATAAACATATAGAAGATCTGGAATCCAGAGTCACGTTGTTTGCTGTATTGCTCGTTGTCATACATCTGACCCACTAGGGCTTGAAGGTTACCTTTGAAAAGACCATTACCAAATGCGATGACAAATAGTGCGAAACAGGTAAGAATCAACGAGAATGTGTAACTAGCCTCAGGAACTGGAGTTTGCGAAGGAAGCATTAGGATCACATATCCTAGCGACATCAATACAAGTCCCGAAAGAATGGTTGTTTTGTATTTTCTGGTTTTGTCGGCGATGATACCACCGGCCAGTGACAAGAAATAGATTGCAGCATAGAAGAAGCTGTAGATAAGTCCTGCGTTTTCGTCGTCTAGGTTGAATTTTGTTTGGAGGAAGAGGACAAGGATTGCCATCATCGTATAGAAACCGAAGCGTTCGCCCATGTTGGCGAGTGCGGCACCTATAAGTCCTTTTGGTTGTTTGAACATAGTAAGTAAATTGAGTATGTATTGTTAATAAATCCTTGGTCAGGTGTAACCCTTTTTGGGGGTCACTGTCGCAAAATTAAAGATTTTGCACGAGAAATCCAAATAAACCACCTCACTTTGTTAGTTTTTTCACAGTTCGACCATCCTTTCGGGAATATTAATTCTTGGTCACAGGGCTTTTTTTGTTTGGTGGTGTAATTAAATTGGGATAAAAAAATACGATTTATCACCTAAAATGATAAATCGTATTTAACTATCGTAATACTCGTTTTTCTCGCTATTGTGGATTCTCTTTTATATATTTGTCGGCCTCCTCTAGCGATTTATAGAACTCCTCGCCCCATGCTCTTATGATGGGTTCTTTGAGTGATTTATATACTGCGATTCCTTTGCGTTTGCCTAGGGTTACTGCATCTCGACAGATGTGCCAACGGTGGTATTGCAATCCTTGGGTTCCGTTCGAGAATTTTGCTACACGGATGGGGTAGAGGTGGCATGAAATGGGTTTTATAAAGTCGCATTCACCTGCTCTCCATGCTTTTTCTATGGCACAGAATTTCATTCCGTCCTCGCCGTCGGTGATATAGGCACATTCGCCACCGTTTATTAGGGGTGTGGTTAGATCGCTATCAGCATCTAGCACTCCGAAGCCTTGCTCCTCGACTGCTCTGACACCCTCTGTCGACATATACTTTTTGAATGCCTCCCATGAATCTTTGATTTGTTCTATCTCCTGTTCTTCTAGGGGTGCTCCCGAGTCACCTTCGACACAACAAATCCCCTTGCATTTGGCAAGGTTACAACAAAACTGAGCTTCAAACAGATCGAAACTCACTATTTTACCATCAATATCTATCATAATTGTGACAAAATTACTACATTTGTCCCAAGAATACAAAACCTTTTTAATATGATACAAAGAAAACAATCTTTATTTTTGTTGGTAGCCACTGTGCTACTTGTGCTATTTTCGCTGTCGAATATTGCTACGGCACAGAGTACTGCCTCGTCGGGCGAGGTGACGGCTGTCGATGGTTCGATCACTCGAACTTTGGTTACTGATAACTCTACTATGGAACTGAATATTTGGAGTTGGTCGGTCAATGGTGAGCCTCAGATCACTTTGCATTATTTTGCTGTTATTGTTTTGGCGGCTACAATGCTTTGTTTTGTTACTATTTTTTTCTATCGTAAGCGTTTGGTTCAAATTCGATTTGCTTATGTGATTTGGGTGTTGCTTCTTGGGGCTATGGTTTTTCAGGGGCTTTATTATTTTAGGATGAGTGAGGCTTGTGTTTCTCAGCCTACTTATGGTTGGGTTATGGTGCCTTCGATTGCTAATGCTTTGACCCCTATTTCTTTGATTTTGGTTTGGTTTGCCTATCGTGGTATTGTTGCTGATGAGGCTTTGGTTCGTTCGGCTGATCGCCTTCGATAATTTATAACTTTTAGATTAAGAGAAGTTGGAGACTACATTATTTAGTTTCCAACTTTTTTTTACCACATTACGCCCACATTACCCTTTTTTTGTGTGAAGATATGGATAGTTCTCGGACGGCTGTCGGTGTGACACGTGCTATGAAATAGTACGGGGCTCCCGACGGGGGGAGCCGTCCGCCCCGTAGAGATTTCCCTTCTGACGAAGGCAAATCTCCGCTACCGCATTCGGAAATTCCTCAGACCAAAACTACACACAGCTTCGAGCCTTGTAGCGGTCTCTATCTCTCATTTCGATTTTTGAAATGCTTAGAATCTCCCCACTCTCCCCATCCGATGTCGAATGATCTGAGGTCTACGTCCGAGGTTACTTTGCCCGTGTATAATGTGTACTTCTCTCTTTGGAGTTGTGATGTTACGTTTGGCATTAGGATATTTGCCCCCGATGCTATTCCTTTTTCTCTTCCTTGGCTATCTAGGGTGTGTAGGGCGGTCGTTGCTGCTATGTTGATCTTGGGCATTAAGATGCGTAGCAGTGCTATCATTCTCAGGGTTAGTTCTATGCGTTGGGCGGTCGAATAGAGGGATTTGACCTTGGATAGTGGAGCTTGTGAATGTTCTATATATGGTCCCATTCCGCACATATCTATATCTAGGTGGGTCATAAACTCTAGGTCGTTGGCTAGATCTTCGATCTTTTGGAATGGCAGCCCTATCATTACTCCGCTTCCCACTTGGTAACCATATTTCTTTAGTGCCAAGAGGGCATTGTATCTCTCTTGCCATGTGTCGCATTTGGGGTGGATTCGCTCGAATAGCTTGGGATCGGAACTCTCTATTCTTAGTAGATAGCGGTGTGCTCCGGCTTCGTACCAACGTCGATAGGTCTCTTGGCTCTGTTCTCCGAGCGAGAGGGTGATTCCTAGCCGCCCTTGACTTAGCGATTTGATCTCTTTGACGACCTGTTCGATCATTGCTATAAATGCTTCGTTTCTTTGCTCTCCTGTTTGGATTACCACCGAACCGTAATTGTTCTCTAGTGCATATTGTGCCCCTTGGAGAATCTGCTTTGGTGAGAGTAGATAACGATCAACTGCTTGGTTACTTGCTCTGATTCCGCAGTACAGACAATCTTTTGAGCAGATATTCGATGCTTCGATCAACCCCCTAAGATATACCTTCTCTCCCACGTTTATGCTCTTGACCTGCGCTGCTTTTTGGTAGAGCCATTGGTCGTCTTTGCCCTTGAGGAGATCTATTATCTTATCTTTGGTCATAGCGTACTCGACTATTTATTATTTGGTAGGTATCTTTGATTGATTGTCTAAACTCCCTAGATTTGTGGCTCAGTGTATCTTGGCACATTAGAATCCCATAACCTGCCTCTCTGTCGACCCAATGTGGAAAACATCTTAGATCGCTTGGGCGGTCGTTGTAGAAGCTGAGGATTACGTTTATTCCCCCTTGGGTATAGGGGAAATATTGGTTTGAGCATAGATTTCCTAGGCTATATACCACCCTGTGGTTTAGATCTATGGGCTGCACTACGTGTGGATGTGCTCCGATTACCCAATCCGCTCCTAGTTCTCTGCACCATAGAGCTAGTTCTTTTTGTTGACTGTTGGGTTGCAGTTGATACTCTTCTCCCCAGTGAAAAAATATGACAATGGCAGTGGCTTCTTCGTCACGTGCCATTTGGTAATCTGCTCGGATTTGTGTTGTGTCTATTAGGTTGACTGCAACCGACTCAGGGATTGGCATTCCGTTTGTACCGTAGGTGTAGTTGAGTAGTGCCACTTTGTGAGAGCCTTTTTTGAGCCATGCGATATTTTGGCGCACTGTTGTATCGCTCATCCCCACGTAGTCGAATCCTCGTTGGTTTATTGCTTCGATTGTGTTTCTCACCCCTTTTAGTCCACGATCCACACAGTGGTTGTTTGCCAGAGCTAGGGTTGTTACTCCTGCTTCTTTTAGTGCATCTAGCAGTGCCGAGGGCGAACGGAACATTGGGTAACCCGTGTATGGTGCCGAGTCCGATAGGGTGGTTTCGAGGTTGACCACCACATAATCGCTCTGCTTCCACCACTTTGTGATGCTTCTAAAGACTTTCGAATAGTCGAAACCTCCGTCGGGGGTAGCCGCCCGAGTAACTTGCGGTAGGTGTTGCATCATGTCGCCCGAAAAAATAACGGTCATGGTATCCTTGACCACAATATTCTCAATCTGCTCAGGTTGTGGCTTCTCGCTTTGGGGTGTTGCACACGCAAGGGCTAGAATCAGAAAAAATATTTTTAATAGACGAACCATAATTATTACCTTTGACCAATATTTCATGCCACAAATGTACGACTATTTAGACATTCATACACACCGCCAAGCGAAAAAAAAGGGCGTGACACAGATTTATTCTCTCTCTTTGGGTGAGAATATTCCTGATCGGGGGTTTTATTGCTGTGGGGTTCACCCTTATTATGTTATGGTCGTGGACAAGGAGTCTTTGGCGGTTGATTATTCTGATCCTCGGTTGGTTGCTGTGGGTGAGGTGGGGCTTGATTTTCGTTTCGCAGAGAGTGTTTCACGGCAGATTTTTTGGTTTGAAAAGCAGATTCTTCTGGCACACGAACACGATCTACCTATGATTATTCACTGTGTGAAGGCTTTGCCTCAGACCCTTGGGATGTTGCAACGTGGGGGTGTTCGGCGGTATGTGATTCATGGCTTTCGGGGTTCGCTGGTCAAAGCCCGCCAGATTATCGACTCTGGAGGGGCGATCAGCTTTGGCGAGGCTTTGTTGAGCGATATGCGGTTACGAGAGGTGGCACGGGAGCTTCCGCTCGATAGGCTCTTTTTGGAGAGCGATCAGAGCCTTGTGGATATAGAGCGGCTCTATGAAACTTTGGCTCAACTCAAAGGGGTGGAGCTTTCGATATTAAAACAAGAGATAGATAACAATTTTAAGAGAATATTTCATGCAAAACAATAATGAGTGGCAAGAGAGAACCCGATTGATGTTCGGGGAGCAGAAAATGGAGCAGATCGCCTGTGCCAATATTTTGGTGGTGGGCGTTGGTGGAGTGGGGGCTTATGCTGCCGAGATGTTGGTCAGAGCTGGTGTGCGTCGGATGACTATTGTCGATAGCGATCATGTCAACCCGACCAATATCAACCGTCAATTGGTTGCCCTGCATTCGACTGTCGGCAAGAGTAAGGTCAAGGTACTGGGTGAGAGATTGAAGGATATAAATCCCGAGTTGGAGTTGCGGTGCGAGGAGCTTTATCTCAAAGATGAGCTGACCGACTGGGTGCTCGATAGCGAGAAGTTCGACTATCTGGTCGATGCTATTGATACCCTTTCGCCCAAGGCGGCGTTGATTCGTAGTGCTTTGGAGCGCAAGATTCCGATCGTTAGTTCGATGGGTGCTGGGGCGAAGACCGATCCGACCCAAATTCAGGTGAAAGATATTGGCAAGAGCCACCATTGCCCGTTGGCACATATGCTTCGCAAGAGGCTTCACAAGATGGGGATTCGCACTGGTTTCTGGGCTGTTTTTTCGCCAGAGCCTGTGCGTGAGGGGGCTATGGTCTTAGAAGAAGATCGCAACAAGAAGTCAATGGTTGGCACGGTTTCCTATATGCCTTCGGTCTTTGGATGTGTTGTTGCATCGGTGGTTATCCGAGATCTTTTGGGCGAGATGTAAAATAGCCGATAAAAGAGGGTGATTTATAACGAAAAAAATATTATCTTTGTCGATTAAACCTCCATATCGTCGAAATTAATTAAAAAAAGTATGGGAAAAATTATCGCATTCGCAAATCAAAAAGGAGGAGTAGGCAAAACTACTACCTCGATCAATCTTGCTGCATCATTGGCTGTGCTCGAACAACGAATACTTCTGGTGGATGCTGATCCTCAGGCTAATGCCACTTCGGGGCTTGGCTTCTATGATGCCGATGTGCCAAACACCTATGATGTGCTTATTGGTCATTGCTCGGTGCGTGATGCCATACAACAAAGTGCGGATCTTCCTTCTTTGCACCTTATTGCCTCGCATATTAATCTTGTGGGTGGTGAGAAAGAGTTGGGCGATCTCGCTGATGGTCAATATCGTATGAGCGAGGCTTTGGCTCAGGTCAAAGATGATTATGATTATATTTTGATTGATTGCTCTCCTTCGTTGGGTTATACTACACTCAATGCTCTTACCGCTGCCAATAGTGTTATTATCCCTGTGCAGTGTGAATATTTTGCTTTGGAGGGTATTAGCAAGTTGTTGAGTACGATACAGATGGTTCAGGAGCGTCTAAATTCGGGTCTGGAGATCGAAGGGTTCTTGTTTACTATGTATGATTCTCGTTTGCGTCTTGCCAATCAGGTGGTTTCGGATGTTCGGGCTCACTTCGGGGGGTTGGTTTTCGATACTATTATCCAGCGCAATACTCGTCTGTCAGAAGCACCTAGTTTTGGTAAGCCAACGATACTTTATGATGCTACGTGCACTGGCTCGATCAACTATATGAACCTCGCCAAAGAACTACTCACTAGAAATAATCAGTAAAACAACAGCTTTCCTGTACAAACCAAACGACAATACACTATGAGCAAACAAATGAAAGGTCTGGGTAAAGGACTTGATGCAATATTCCAAAATTCTGGAGTGTCGCCCGTTGCAGGACGATCGCCTATTCGTACTAATGATTCGACTGTCAAAGAGATTTCGTTGGATCGCATAAAGCCTAACCCTAATCAGCCTCGTACTCTCTTTAGCGATGAGAGTATCGACGAATTGGCTGTTTCGATTGGTCGGTTGGGTATTATTCAGCCTGTGACTTTGCGAGAGG
>JAWXTL010000050.1:0-9359 GCA_044433565.1 Rikenellaceae bacterium
ACGGGGGGAGCCGGCCGCCCCGTAGAGATTTTACCTTCGCCAGAAGGTAAAATCTCCGCTGTCGCAATTTAACCATTTTACCCAAGAAGATATTGATTATTCTGGGACACTCGGGTCGTTTCTGGGACTCTTGCTGGGTCATGTGCTACTTTTGTTGTGCTGGGCTCCCCCCCCTCAAATCAATAAGGGGAGCCTAAGCCCAAAACTATGCAACCTACTCCAAACGATCACGCTTTCGATAAGCCAAAAATGTAACCAAAGCCACAACCCCATAAACAACCCAAATAGCACTAAGTGCCGGAGGTGCCGAATCACCACCATAAGAGTGCATACCCGAAAGATAATAATTCACCCCAAAGAAAGTCATCAAAACAGATCCCAAAGCCAAAATAGACATCAAAGAAAAAGCAAAAGAACCCCTAAATCCTCGAAGCATACGAGCATGTAAAACAAAAGTGTAAACAATCACTGTAATCAAAGCCCAAGTCTCCTTAGGATCCCATCCCCAATAACGTCCCCACGACTCATTAGCCCAAATAGCTCCAATAAAAGTACCAAGAGTCATCAAAGAAAGCCCAATCCAAAGTGCAATCTCATTGATAGTGACCAGCT
Organism: Rikenellaceae bacterium; assembly: GCA_044433565.1. Classification (GTDB taxonomy): domain Bacteria; phylum Bacteroidota; class Bacteroidia; order Bacteroidales; family Rikenellaceae; genus Mucinivorans. The sequence goes on from JAWXTL010000050.1 coordinate 613, forward strand.
CCCGAATCTCACGAGTCAATCGAGAAGAACCTATTGCCATCAAAAGCAAAGTGGTGAATCCCAGCAAAAATGCAATACCAAAAAAACCATAACTCGCCGTAATAACCCCAACATGAATCACCAACCAATAAGATTTGAGAACTGGAACCAAAGGGGTAATCTGCGGATCCATCCAACTAAGATTGGTAACAAACATAATCACCCCAGCCAAAAAAGTAGCCAAAGCAAAAGTCATACGAGAGCTACGAGCAAACAAAAGCCCACACAACATAGCTGCCCAACCAACATAGATCATAGTCTCATAGGCATTAGTCCAAGGTGCACGTTGCGAAATATACCATCGAAGCCCCATACCAAAATTCTGAGCCAAAAACAGCAACACAGTCAAAACAGTAAGAGCAATAAACCACCCTCGATAAGCCCGCCCTCTGACCAAAGAGACAATAGTCACAATAATCAAAAGCAATCCAAGAGTCATAAATCCATAACCATTCCACTTGAAGATCTGCATCTTATTATAGAGAAGCTCCATCGAAATGCGACCCTGCGAATAGGCACTACCATCACCACGACGAACCTGATAGAGGTTAATAATATCCAGCACCTTCGACACTGGCTGCCAATTACCATCCATGTGTGCATTATTGATCTGTGCCAAAAGAATAGGCATCAAATGCAAAGCCGTAGAATCGCCAGTCGAGGAGACCTCACGAGCAAAGCCCTCGTCGACCCAAGAGTACCAATGCCCCGTAGGGTCACTAGCAATAGGGAAGATAGGAAGCATATCCCCTTGGAACAGAGCATTAAGGATATTGATCTTCTCGTCAAGTTTCAAAAGCTCCTTGTCATACTTATTACGCTCCGAAGGCGAAAGAGAATAACTCCGCTCGACCAACGAGTCCAATCTATACCCACCCAGATCATCAATAAGATCCATAAACGAAAGAGATGAAAGCGAAGGATCAAAGCCCAGTTGTTTGAGTAGAGTCTCGCTCGAAACGCTCAGAAAAGGAACATAAGACCAAATCTGAGGTTGCGAAATCCACCCCAAAAGAGCCTGAGAAGGGTTCAACCCCTCGACACTAGTACGCCCATTGAATTTGCGAAGCAGCTCACGAGCATAGGTATCAATCGGTTCGATGCGCCCCTTGTGGCTCTGGATACGAAGCGTCGAGAATTTGGTAGCAATACTATCGGGAACACTATACAACTGAATATATTTGAGAGCCTGAGCAGTATAAGCCCCACGATCAACAGTCGACGACGAAGAGTATTGATCCATCAGATCGTCAAGCTCACTCTCTTGAGCCACAACATCACCAAGCGAAACCCAAAACAGAGTCAAAACAGAAAGCGAACGAATCAAAGCCCTAAAACGAGAGTTGCGCTGCATGGGGATAATCAAAAACCCTAGAAGAAGCATCAAATAGCCAATATAAGTAATCATAGTGCCCACAAAGTCACGATTGACCGAAAGGATAGAGCCACCCAAATCCGAATCATAGCTCGATTGATAGATACGATAAGCACCATAATAGACCACATTATTCATATAGGCATGATACTGCTCACCCTCGATCGTCAAGAAACTCTCGAAAGAGCTAGGGCTCATAGAGCCACTATAACGCTCCAAAACAAAATCATCGAGCGTGATCTCGAAAGGAAGTTCACCAATAACCCCACCTTTATCATCGAGAAGCACATTAGACGAGGCCCCCTCACGTATATGAACCACCCCCTCTTGTCCAAAAAGATAGGTAGTCATAGCCCCCAAAAGAACCACAACAAATCCATAATGGAGGATCAAAGCCCCCCATTTATGCTGTTGCCGCAACCTCAAACGAAGACTCATAGCCACAAAGCTAAGAATCAGTAGTCCATTGAGAACAAAGAAAAAGAGGTTATTATAAAAGTAACGTCGAGCAACCTCGCTCGAAGAGCCACTCTCGACAAAAGTAGCCGCAGCAAGAACAAAAGCATACAGCACAAGAAGTATAGCCATAACTTTGGGAGAACCCAAAAAGCGGAAAACAGATTTCATCATATAAAAAGAAGAAGGTTTAAGAAAGGGTTAGTATATTTATTAGAGTATAAGGTTAGTTTTCACAAACAAACAAAGAGAATCAGTCAAGCTATTTGCTCGATTGAAGCAACGCCAAAATCTTATCGAAGATCTGATCAGGAGTAATATCATTAAGACATTTGTAAGGCTCATCACCCAAAAGACAAGGCTTATGACCATAAACCGAACAAGGGCGACAAGGCAAATCAACCCCAACAATATTATCAGAGGATTGCCCCCATCCCAAAAATCCAGCATAATGGTGAGTAGCACCCCAAACCGAAATAACCGGAGTCCCCACCAACGAACAAATATGCATAGCCGAAGAATCCATCGAAATCATCAAATCCAAATTTGCCATCAAATCAATCTCTTGCCTAAGACGAATGCGCCCAATAGCCGAGAGGGTATTAGGAAACCAAGAGACGAGACTCTCTGCCAAAAACGCCTCGGAAGCACCACCCCCAAAGATCACAACCTTATGGCTGGGCAACCGCTCACTAATAAGCTCAATCACCCCACGAACAGTCTTCAAAGGGAGAATCTTACCAGCGTGTTTGGCAAAAGGTGCAATCCCAATCAAAGGCTGACCGCCCCGAACAAGATCGGGAGCCTCACGATCAAAATGTGTGTAATGAGAAGGTACATCAACAGGAAAACCAGCCTGAGCAAAACAGTCAGCATAACGATTGACCGAACTTTCGAGCTGAACAAAACGCTTATCGCAAGAACGAGTAAGCTCCTTTTTCTCACGGCGACCCTTGTCGATAGAGGTTGCCGAAACACCACTCATACGAAAATAACGACGCAGCAATTTTGAATACAACTTATCATTAAGATCAATAATATGGTCAAAACTATACTCCCGAGTGAGTGTTTTATAGAGCCGATAAACTCCCGAGATCCCTCGATGATCGCCATTCAAGCGAAGATCAAAAACCGTAAGACGAGGAATATCAAAGAAAAAAGGCTCATAGAAGCCACGGGTAAGCATAACAATATTAAGATCTGGGTACCGTCTGCTCACCTCACGCAAAACGGGTACTGTCAATGCCACATCGCCCATAGCAGAGCCTCTAACGACTAATATAGTTTTCAATTGTATAGTATAAAAATTGTGAATCTTGCTGTTTACAGTTTAGTAAAGGGGTGAGTAATAGCGCAATAATATCTAGGACTGTTTGGCATAAAGCACAGGGTTCAAAGCAGGATCATTATACATCTTCATCTGCTTATAGGTCTTGATAATTTTCTTGCCCTGAGCAATATCATCATAGAGCTGAGTGATCGAGATTGTCATGTCACACTGCTGCTCCAACAACACATCAAGTTTCGTCTGACATCCCTGTTTGTGCTCCTCGCTCACATCCTCACGCAGGGTCTCTTGCTGCATATGATAGATTTTGAGCATCAAGATCGAATAGCGATCTATCGCCCAAGCCAAAGTCTCGGTATTGATAGTAGCCCCCTCTTGCAATGTCACATCGCTAAAAAGATCCAAAAAATAGTTGTCAATATACTCCACCTTGTCCGTACGATCTTGGTTGCTCGAATCAATACGACGTTTGAGAGCCAAAGCCTCCACTGGGTCGATCGAAGGCTCACGAATTATATCTTCATAATGCCACTGCACCGTGTCGATCCAACTCTTATGAAAAAGTAACATCTCGAAAGAACCTGCTGGATATGGAGTAGGCATCGGGTGATCTACATTGTCTGTCTGATGGTAGGTCTCAATCGCTTGAGTGAAGATTGAGTTACATTGCTCGATTAATTTCATAAGTTTGAAGCTCTAAAAGTTATTAGTTTGTATTTACAAAAATAATAAATTATCTTTGTTAGACAAAAGATTTTTCGAGATGATAAGAATAAAAAGTTTTTTACTGCTCTTCACACTGCTTCTGTCGGTGAATTGCTTTGCCCAAAAGAAGCTCTCAAATAGCGAATATGCGGCAAAATATAGTGATCTGGCACAACAACAGATGAAGAAATATGGTATTCCCGCTAGTATTACCTTGGCTCAGGGGATTTTGGAATCGGGATGTGGCTCTAGTCGTTTGGCGGTGAAGGCTAACAACCATTTTGGTATTAAGTGCGGATCGAATTGGTCGGGCAAGAGCATTCGCCATGACGATGATCGGCGCAAGGAGTGTTTTCGTAAGTACTCTTCGGTGAAGGATTCTTATCTTGACCACTCTCTATTTTTGGTCAAGGGGAGTCGTTATTCTAGCCTTTTCCGCCTAGATAAGACCGATTATAAGGGGTGGGCTTATGGTCTTTCGGCGGCAGGATATGCCACCAATCCAAAATACCCAGAACTTCTTATTGGGATTATTGAGCGTGGGCAGTTGTGGAAATATGATGGTGCAACGGGTAAACAGAAGAAGAGCAAGACAAAAGGCAGGGGGCGCATACCTCTTGGTTTTGGTTTGACCAATGGCGTGATGTATGCTGTGGTGGTTATAGGCGAAGATTTTTACTCGCTGTCCGAGAGGGTTAATTTGAGTGTTAAGAAGCTCCTCAAATATAACGACCTACCGTCAATTGTACCTATTGAGGCAGGTATGGCGATCTATCTAGCACCCAAGAAGTCCAAAAACAGAGAGGCTGGGCAATGTGTTGTTAGCACATCGGGTTCGCTACATACCATTTCTCAGCAATATGGCGTAAAACTCGAATCATTGCTGGATATGAATCCGCAGTACCGTCAACGGAGTATAGCAATAGGTGATGTTATAAAGCTAAAATAGCCTCACAGCAGAGGAATTTCAAATCTCTACGAGGCGGACACTCCCCCACGGGAGCCCTGCACTATTTTTTTCGCAGCACATGACCCAGCAAGAGTCCCAGAAAATACCCGAACGTCCCAGAGCAATCAATCTCTTCTGTGGCAAAATGGTTCAATTGCGATAGCGGAGATTTCCCTTCTGGTGAAGGGAAATCTCTACGGGGCGGACGGCTCCCCCCGTCGGGAGCCCCGTACTACTAAAGTAGCACGTGTCGCCTCGACAGCCGTCCGAGAACATTCCCATATCTTTTAGTGCCATTCATAAGAGCAAACAAAAAAAGAGTGGCTCATAAAGAACCACTCTCAAACGAAAGGATATATATCTTAGCGGCCAGAACCGCTAAAAATAAAGGCGGAAATTACTCTTGAGCCGAAACAACAATAGTAACAACACCCACGATCTCTTTGTAAAGCTTAACCGATGCAGTGTACTCGCCAACCTCTTTGATAGAGTCAACTTTTACATTGCGCTTGTCAACTTCAACACCCAACTTAGCAATTGCCTCAGCAACATCCGAAGTAGTGATAGATCCAAAGATCTTACCATCTTCGTTAGCTTTGGTAGCAATAGCAACGGTCATAGCAGAAAGTTTCTCAGCCACAGCAGTAGCATCAGCAACAATCTTAGCCTCTTTGTGAGCACGTTGACGGATATTCTCAGCAAGAACTTTCTTAGCAGATGCAGTAGCAGCCGAAGCGAATCCTTGAGGAATAAGGAAATTGTTAGCGTAACCCGGTTTAACGTTTACGATTTGGTCTTTATGGCCGAGATTCTCGACGTCTTGTTTTAGTATGATTTCCATCTCTTTTTCTACTACTTCATTAGGTCAGTAACATATGGCAAAAGGGCAAGGTGACGAGCACGTTTGATAGCCTGAGCCACTTTCTTTTGATATTTTTGAGAAGTTCCTGTTAGGCGACGAGGAAGGATTTTACCTTGCTCATTAAGGAACTTTTTAAGGAATTCTGCATCCTTATAATCAATATATTTAATGCCTGATTTTTTGAAACGGCAATATTTTTTCTTTTTAACGTCTACTGACACTGGGTTCAAGTAGCGAAGTTCTGATTGTACAGCCATTGTCTTATTCTTGTGTTTTGTTAGCGTATTTTGCACGACGTTTTTCTGCCCAAGCAGTAGCGTCTTTATCTAGCGTGAAGGTCAAGAAGCGAATTACTCGTTCGTCACGGCGGTAGCCAGTCTCAAGAGTTTCGATAATCTTGCCATTTTCAGCTGTAAATTCGATTAGGAAATAGTATCCAGTAGATTTTTTCTGGATTGGGTAGGCGAGTTTTTTGAGACCCCACTCTTCGGTGTGTTCTACTTTCCCGCCGTTTTCGGCAATAATGCCTTGGAATTTGCTAAACATCTCAGCGATTTGCACTTCGCTCAACACTGGAGTAGCAATGAAAACGGTTTCGTAACGATTCATTTTGTTGTTAATTAATTGTTATTTATGATTTTTGAGCCACAAAGGTAGTGTTATTTATTGATATTTCAAACTTTTTTCATAATTTTGTTGCTATGAAGATTGTAACTAAAAGTACGGGGAGCTGGTATGAGCTGCTCGATCAGCAGACCCTGGAGTTCTCGAAGGCTCGTCTGAGGGGTGCTCTTAGGCTCCGAGGGTCTCGCTCGACCAACCCTGTGGTGGTTGGTGATTTTGTCACTACCGAGGGTCAGGGCGAAGATATGGTGATCGCTCAGATCGAACCTCGACGTAATTATATTATTCGTCGTTCTAGTAATCTCTCGAAGGAGAGTCATATCTTGGCGGCCAATATCGACCGTGTATATATAGTATCGACTGTTTCGTTTCCGATGACCTCTCCCGAGTTTATTGATCGGATTTTGGTCACTGCCGAGTTGTATTCTATCCCCTCTACTATTATTATTAATAAGTGTGATGTCGAGGGACTGGAGGATTATCTCAGCGAGATTTATCAGATGGCGGGTTATCCTGTTATTCGGCTTTCGGCTCTAACGGGCGAGGGGGTCGATCAGCTACGGGCAGAGATTGCAGGGCGCACGGTTCTTTTTACTGGTAATTCGGGGGTCGGCAAATCTACTCTTATCAATGCTATTGATCCTTCGATTAAAGCTCGAACTGGCAATATCTCTGCGGCTCACCTCAAGGGTAAACATACTACTACTTTTTCGGAGATTTTTCGCTTTGGCGAGGGTTTCTTGATTGACACACCGGGGGTCAAGGGGTTTGGACTTGTGGAGTTGAAGCCCGATGAGCTTTATCGCTCTTTCCCTGATCTTATGCACTTTGCTTCGGGGTGTCAGTTTCATAATTGTTCTCATACTCATGAGCCTCGCTGTGCTGTGGTCGATGCTCTCGAAAGAGGTTTGATTCACCCTTCTCGCTATGAAAGTTACCTAAAGATGATGGAAGATGACAAAGTTAAATATAGATAACCCTGGGATTGCCTCTCAGATTGAGTATCTCCGAGAGTTTATCTCTGTGGAGCGTTACGAGAAGTTACTCAGTCGGGTGGAGCTTCGCACTCGTGGGATGGTTCTCTGCCTTGAGGATACCTATCATGCTCATAATGCTAGTGCTACGATCCGTAGTGCCGAGGCTTTTGGGTTGCAGCAGATTCATGTTGTGGAGTCTACTTGCCATTTTCGTCCTTCTCAGAATATTGTTCGGGGGACGGATCGTTGGATTGATATTGAGCGGTGGGATAGTACTCAGGATTTGGTGACACGGCTTCGTGAGCAGGGTTATCGGATTGTGGTCACTACGCCACGTGATGGGGCTACCACACCCGATGAGTTTGATGTTACGAGTGCTCCTTTTGCTGTTTTTATGGGAACCGAAAAGACTGGTATTAGCGAATGGTTGATGGGCGAGGCCGACCAAGCCCTCTATATCCCTATGAGTGGCTTTGCCGAGAGTCTTAACGTTTCGGTTTCGGCTGCTATTTTGACCCAATCGCTTACCCATCGCCTTCGCCAAGAGTCGCCACAGAGTTGGCAACTAGAGAAGAGCGAGCGTGAAGAGCTGCTTTTGAAGTGGGTCAAACATTCAGTCAAGGATGTGGAGAATATCCTTAAACGTGGCGGTTTTTAGCAGAATCCACCTCCCTTGTTAGAGGTGAGAGGTGGAAATCTATTTGCCCAACCAGATTATAATCTATAACTTTGCTCGATCAAAATCAACAACAACATGAACATCAAAGGTCTAAACCCTCAACAGGTCAATGAGAGCCGTGCAAAATATGGCTCTAATATATTAACTCCTGCTCCTCGCACTCCTCTTTGGAAGCTGTTTCTCGAAAAATTTAATGATCCTATTATTCGGATTCTTCTGATTGCGGCTCTGCTTTCTCTTATTATTTCGATACGTCAGGGGCACTACGCCGAGACTATTGGTATCTTTGCGGCTATTCTTTTGGCTACGGGGGTGGCTTTTATTTTCGAGGTTGATGCCTCTCGTAAGTTCGACATTCTCAATCAGGTAAACGATGATACACTATATAAGGTGATACGTGATGGTCAGACGATCGAGATAGGCAAGAAAGAGTTGGTGGTGGGCGATGTGGTGATCCTCGAAACAGGTGAGGAGATCCCTGCCGATGGTGAGCTGTTGGAGGCTACGGCTCTTACGGTCAATGAATCGACCCTAACGGGTGAGCCTTCGATCCGTAAAAGCCTTGATCCGCACGATTTCAAACCCGATGCAACCTATCCTACTAATCATCTGCTTCGTGGCACTTCGGTTATCGAGGGCAATGCTATTATCCGGATTATCAGGGTGGGTGACCTTACCGAATTTGGGAAGGTGGCACATCAAGCTACCATCGAAAATCAGGAGCAAACCCCTTTGAATCGTCAGCTCGATCAATTGGCTAAGGTTATTGGTGGTGTGGGATTTGTCACTTTTG
>JAWXTL010000051.1:0-9149 GCA_044433565.1 Rikenellaceae bacterium
CTCAAGAGTAAAAACACGACCCGTAGGGTTCTGAGGATTGCAAAGAATAAAAGCCTTAACCTGACGAACCTTCTGCTCGAAATCCTCGAAATCAATATGGTAATCGCCATTCTCATCCTGAACCATAGGATTGTCAACCACCCGGCGACCATTATGACGAATCACATTAGCAAAAGGATGGTAAACTGGAGGCTGAATCAAAATGCCATCACCCACCGATGAGACACTCTGCATAGCAAAAACTACCCCAGCTACAACCCCCGGAGAAAATTCCAACCACTGCTTCTCGACCTTCCAACTAGTATGCTTATCAAGCCAATAGCGAATCGCCTCCCAAAAAGAGTCGCAACGGCAACCATAACCCAAAACTCCGTGCCGAGCACGAGCCACCAAGGCATCAATAATAAACTCGCCCGAAGCAAAATCCATATCAGCAATCCAAAGAGGAAGCAGATCCGAAGTGCCAAAAACAGCATCGTTATTGCGATATTTCTCACAATCGCTCAGGCTACGGTCGATAATAGTGTCGAAATTATATTTCATACTTTGATCTTTAAATATATAATAAATTATGTTAGAGGTACAAAGTTATGAAAAATATCCGTTACCTTTGCAGAATAATTAATTAAAAAGTTAAGATGAGTACAACAACCCGTCGCAGTTTTTTTCGTCGTGATGACGCACATGCGACCCAGCCAACAGAGCAAAAACCAGTCAGAGAACCACGCAAAACAGCCTCAGAAGAGCCTTCTAAAGCTTTTCGTAGCCCAAAAGTAGAGCGTGAGCCTCGCACCGAAAGAGCCGAAAAAACATTTGATCGTGCACCTCGTGCCCCAAGAGAGCCAAGAGAAGAAAGACCAATGCGAGTGAAACGTAGCGAGAGAGGGGCAAAACGTGAAGAGTCTCGTGGAGCTAAGCCTGTTGCAAAAATCGGAGAGAGACCATTCGAGAAATTCCGTAAAGACAGCCCTGTGGCACAAAAGAAACAAGAGCGCAACAAAGTTTTTGAAGGGGCAAAATTTACAGGTAAATCAGATACCTACAACGAACGTGTAGCAGTAGATCGCACAGACCGTAAATCAGGACGCACCAAACGTGAAGAAAAGATACTAGAAACGGCAGCAAAACAAACCATAAAAACCAACGAACCAATACGACTGAATCGCTTTGTGGCGCAGAGCGGAGTTTGTTCTCGTCGTGAGGCAGATGAACTTATTTCTCAGGGATTGGTTTCGGTCAATGGTGAGGTAGTTACCCAGTTGGGTAGCAAAGTGAGCTTTCAGGATGTGATCGAGTATGACGGCAAAGTTCTTCGTGGCGAACAGAAGATTTATATCGTCATGAACAAGCCAAAGGGATATATCACCTCGCTAGATGATCCACACAACGACCGTACGGTTATTGACCTACTCAAGGGGCAGGTTCCTCAGCGTGTCTACCCTGTTGGTCGCCTAGATAAGAACACCACTGGCGTTTTGCTTTTGACCAACGATGGCGATTTGACCAAGGAGCTAACCCACCCAAGTTATAACAAGAGCAAGATCTATCATGTCTTTTTGGATAAGTCTTGTAGCGAGGCACATCTTGAGCAATTGTTGGATGGTGTGGAGCTAGAGGATGGTCGTATTTCAGTAGATCAGATCTCTTTTGTGGGGGGTGCACATAAGGAGATTGGGGTTGAGTTACATTCGGGTCGTAACCGTATTGTTCGCCGTATGTTTGAGCATTTGGGCTATGAGGTTCAGAAGTTGGATCGTGTTTATTTTGCTGGGCTTACTAAGTTGGGTTTGCGTCGTGGATTTTGGCGTATTCTTAGTGACAAGGAGGTTGCGGCTTTGAAGAATCGCAATTACAAATAGAGACCGTTGCAAGGCGGCGATATTTCAAAGATAACGTAGTGTACTCTTGCGATCACATACCGTTGGTAGCCCTGCACTACTAAAGTAGCACAAGACCCAGCAGAGTCCCAGAAAATACCCGAGCGTCCCAGAACATTCCATTTCTTCGGGAATGATAATATTCCGAATTGCGATAGCGGATTTTTCGCCAGAAAAATCTACGGGGCGGACGGCTCCCCCCGTCGGGAGCCCCGTAAACCTAAAGGCTTACGAGCCACACCGACAGCCGTCCGTGGACACTCTATTATCTTTGAAATAGTTACGCCTTATAACGATCTCCCTCTTCTAAATTCAGCAACAATTACTGCCGTAGCCACAGCAACATTCAAACTCTCGACTGTTGCTTCGTGGGCTGGATAGGGGGGGATAAATAGGCGTTTGCTTACTCTTCGCTCTATACTGGGCGAGATCCCTTGACCCTCGTTACCCATTACGATTATTGCATTATGGCGATCAAGCTTCTGATCGTATAACGATGCACTCTCTTGTAGGAACGTGCCATATATCGGAACTTGTTGTTGATCTAAGAACTCCTCAAGGTCGGTGTAAATTACATCTACGGCTGCAATAGCACCCATGGTCGACTGCACAACTTTCGTAGAGTAGCAATCTGCCGACTCTCGTGAACAAAATATCTGCTTGATGCCATACCAATGTGCCAATCGGATGATCGTCCCTATATTCCCTGGGTCTTGCACTCCATCCAGAACCAATGTCAATCCCTCTTCTCTTTGGGTCGATACCCCTTGGGGTAGTTCGACTAGTGCTAGTGATTCGGGTGCTGAACGTAGTGAACTGATACGCTCCATCTGCGACGAGGAAATCAGCTCTGCCCATTGACAACTAATGAGTCGAGAATCCGAGGTGACAAATAGTCGTTTGACGACCAATCTCGAACCCAATAGCTCTCCGATAAGTTTGTCTCCCTGAGCTACAAATAGCCCCTCGGCTATACGATGCGAACGATCTTTGAGTGCCTTGATGGCCTTTATTTCGGCAGCAGTTATCATTGGAATCTATAATATTCTAAGTTTGGCAAATCTCTCCAAAAGGGTTTTACTTCCGTGCGCTTGAAATTCTACTGTGATACGCATATCATTTCCAGCCTTTTCTAGGGCTGTCACCTCGCCACGTCCGAAACGTGGGTGCTCGACTTTGACCCCAACTTTCAGCTGACCGCTAGATGCCACAGCCGCACGATCACTCTCTGGCGATGCGTTACGCAGAGGTGCGGTAGTACGTGCCACCGAACGAAGATTGCGATGAGCCGAAACCGTAGGTTGCGGAGTTCGAGTCGCAGAAGCCGCAGTCGGTGACCCCGAAGAAACATATTTCGACGAAGGAGCAACCCGACGAGACTCACTCGAAGCCGCCAATTCATCTATTCGACGAGATCGTTCACCACGAGGATTGATTAAATCAACATCGCCATCCAAATATTGTGTGTCGATCTCACCCAAAAAACGAGAAGGCAAACAATCAACAGTCTCTCCATAACGAAAACGGCTCTGAGCAAAACTCAACATCACATTGTGTCGTGCACGAGTCAATGCGACATAAAAAATTCGACGCTCCTCCTCGATCTCATCATCACTACCGCAACGCCCACTCGGGAACAGATTCTCTTCGAGACCCACAATATAGGTCTGACCAAATTCCAAACCCTTACTAGCATGAACAGTCAAAAGAGTGACACGTGATTTGTCGTCCTCACCCTGATCTTGATCCGTAAGCAACGAGACCTCCAAAAGCCAATTGCCAATCGAGGGCGATTGCTCAAGGGTCTCGACTATCTCATCGGCACTTTGTTCGATCGACTCCGAGGCATCATCTTCGTGAGCTGAGGCACTATCGACATACTCTTTGATCGAATTCAAAAGCTCCTCGATATTCTCTAGTCGGCTCTGATCTTCGATCAATTTGCTCTGCTGAAGATGTTGCAGGACACCACTTCGCAAAGCCACCTGATGAGCAAACTCATAGGCATCTAGTTTGTCGATACTCTCATAGATATGCCCAAAGATTGTGGCAAAATTTGAGAGCCCTTTGGTTGCTACGCCACGAATACCCATTTCGGTTGGTGGAACACTCTGCAAGGTCTCCATCAACGAAAGACCACTCTGAGAGGCCGTAGCCGTCAATCGAGCGAGAGAGGTTGCGCCAATACCACGAGCCGGAAAATTGATAATACGCAAAAAAGCCTGATCGTCCTTTGGATTGATTGCCAACTTCAGATAGGCCAACATATCCTTGATCTCGGCACGTTGATAGAATGATTGCCCCCCAAATATACGATAAGGAATATTGCGGTGGCGCAAAGAGTCCTCCAACTGACGAGATTGCGAATTGGTACGATAGAGTATAGCAAAATCATCGGCCGTAGCTCCACGATACAATCCATTTTGAATCGAACGAGCCACCTCGTCCGCCTCATTACGTTCGTTATAGCAGCACTTAACCGTAATCTTATCGCCCTTGCCCTGTGCCGAAAAGAGTTTTTTGGGAAGTTTGCGAGTGTTATGTTCGATCAGGCTATTAGCGGCATTGACGATATTTTCGCTCGAACGATAATTCTGCTCCAATTTAATAACCTTCGCCTCGCTATAATCGCTCTGGAACTTCAAGATATTCTCGATCTTTGCCCCACGAAACGAATAGATACTCTGCGAATCATCGCCCACCACACAGATATTATGGTGCGATTGGGCTAGACGTTTGAGAATTAGATATTGCGACGAGTTGGTATCCTGATACTCATCCACTAGGATATATTGAAATTGCTGACCATAGCGTTCGGTCACCTCGGGGTGGTCACGAAGCAAGATATTCATATACAAAAGTATATCATCGAAGTCCATTGCTCCAGCCGCTTTGCAACGACGGAAATACTCACGATAGACCTCATGCAGACGAGGAATACGCATCTGACGATCCTCCTCTAGGATGGCATCACGCTGAGAGTAGACATCTGGTAGCATCAAATTGTTCTTTGCCAACGAGATACGAGAGGCTATCACACGGGGTTTGTAGAGATCATCGGCTAGTGAAAAGTCCTTGACAATCTGTTTGATGAGATTCTGAGAATCCGACGAATCATAGATGGTATATTGCGTTGGGAATCCCAGCAGCTCGGCATTCTCGCTCAACAGCCGACGAAAAACACCGTGGAACGTGCCCATATAAATCCCCCTAAGACGATCGCCCGAGACAGTGCTCCGAATACGCTCCTGCATCTCACGTGAGGCCTTGTTGGTAAAGGTCAGAGCCAAGATATTCCAAGGTTTTACCCCTTTGTCGATCATATTGGCAATTCGGCAGGTCAGCGTACGTGTTTTACCACTTCCGGCTCCGGCTATAATCAGCGTTGGACCCGTAAAATTCTCGACTGCCTCACGTTGAGGCGCATTCAATCCATCAAATATATTACTACTCATCTCTTCCCTCTGTTATTCTATTGTTATATTGATATTTAGCACCGTTTTCATGTGTTGCAAGAACTCCCCAAAACGTGGGTCGTCTTTGAAGTTGCCCCCCGAGATTACAAAATTGCGAATCCCCGTGCCAACACTCCATTCACCCAAAAGCTGACGTACGAAACGCATACCCTCGACCGAATTAAACTCGAAACCCGTAACACGTTTGAACTGGCTATTCGAGCTAAGTAGCTCAACTTCGAGCGAGAGTTGTGTGTTTCGAGACACAGCATGGTGGTTTAGTTTTGACAACTCGTCGAGCGTATAGTATTTCGACTGCGAATAGATCTTTTGCGTGGGGTTAATATCATCCAGCGAATGACTCTCGATCACCCAAGCTGACGATGACACCACCTTCAAACGCTGAGTAGTTCCACGACTACGACCGCCCCCAATCGAAGAGCTCAACTGTGAGTAAGAGAGAATCCCCCCTCGGGTCAAATCCAAAGTGCCCGACACACTAGGGGCACGATCCGAAGCCTCGACCCAGTCGGTGATCGTTCCTCCCGAAACCAGCAAACGTCCATTGCGGTCGATAATCTTCTCTTCGAGCAGCTCCATAGCACGATCCAAAGAGGCCTCGGTTGTATAGAAAATCTGAATCTTGTTCGCCCCAACCACAATCTGCAACCCATTATCACCCTGCGCATCCTTGATCCGAGAACGACGTTTGATAAGGATCTTCGGTGATTTGAACTTCTTAAAAAAGTTCTGCTCGATCTCGCCCCCTGCACTGCGAACAAATTCACACAGCTGTTGATTCTCCCTGAGAGCATCGTGCGAAGAAGATATAACCACCGAGCGAGAGAGCGTAAAGTCATCGGAGGTTGCCACCACCTGCTTTGGAGGTTCAACAAAGAGGTCGTTAGCCGATGCACCCAAAGAGGTAGCAAAGGTCAAAAAAAGTGATATAATTAGTCTACGTATTTTCATTGAGTCTATTGATTAATTTCGGTTGTCGATCACACCACGTTCGAGAAACTCTCGAGCGTAAGGGAACAAAGGTACGCTTTTTTTTGTGAAATAATTTAGCGAGGCTGCGACAAAGGGTTGCGAAATGTGCGGCGATGATAGGGCGAAAGTCCATGTTCGATGATCGCCTTCATGTGCTCTTTGGTACCATACCCTGCATTTCTTGCCCATCCATATTGGGGGTATTCACGATCGAGCTCTCGCATATACTCATCACGATGACTCTTTGCCAAGACCGAAGCAGCAGCAATCGAGCTATAAATACCATCACCTTTGACAATTGTGTGATAGGGAATATCGAGCGACGTACGAAAACGATTACCGTCAATCAAAAGCAGTTGAGGAGTAACCGCCAAAGAGTCGATAGCACCATTCATAGCCTCGAAAGTCGCCTGAAGAATATTAATCTCATCAATCCTCTGAGCCGAGACCGAAACCACCGACCAACTAACCGCCTCACGTTCGATCACCTCACGCAACAACTCCCGTGAACGAGCCGTCATCTTCTTGCTATCGTTCAACAAAGGGTGGAAAAAGTCTGTGGGCAAGATCACCGCCGAAGCAAAAACAGCCCCCACTAGGGGGCCTCTTCCTGCCTCATCTACA
Source organism: Rikenellaceae bacterium (assembly GCA_044433565.1). Lineage (GTDB taxonomy): Bacteria > Bacteroidota > Bacteroidia > Bacteroidales > Rikenellaceae > Mucinivorans. The sequence continues at coordinate 6,950 of JAWXTL010000051.1, forward strand.
CCCGCTTCTAAAAGAGAGCGGTCACTAAAACAATTATTTAGAGTCATACGTTATAATATTTTCGTACAAAATTACTACTTTTGCATAATATAACCTCGCAATAGATGAATAATAACATAGTGCGTCAAGCGCAAAAACCCTCTAAGAACGCCCCTAAAGGCAAGACGAAACGCTCTTTTTGGAGCCATTTCCGTACACCACGCAACAAGAAACGTGCTCTGATCATATTTTGGTCGCTTGTGGCTTTGCCTTTCTTGTCGATTGCCACACTTTTGGTTATGATTATCAGTGGCGTTTTTGGTCAGCTACCTACGTTCGAGGAGCTAGAGAATCCAAAATCTAATATCGCCACCGAGATTATCTCTTCGGATGGTGAGAATATGGGTACGTTCTACTATGAGAATCGCTCTTTTGTCGATTATAGTGAGCTTTCTCCCTATTTGGTTCAGGCTTTGGTTGCCACCGAAGATTCTCGTTTTTATAACCACTCTGGCATAGACTTTATTGGTCTTTCTCGTGTGGCTTTCAAAACCTTGCTACTCTCTCAGGGGCAGGGTGGTGGATCGACCATTTCGCAACAATTGGCAAAGAACCTATACCCTCGTGATACATCTAGCTCGGGGAAGATTGGACGTATCGGGAAATTGGTAATCAGTAAGCTCAAAGAGTGGATCACGGCGACAATGCTCGAATATAACTATACCAAAGAGGAGATCGTTGCTATGTATCTCAATACTATGGCGTATGGTTCAAATTCGTATGGTATCAAATCGGCGGCTCGTACATTCTTTAATAAATTGCCATCAGAACTTACGGTCGACGAGTCGGCTCTGTTGGTGGGCGTTGTCAATGCTCCTACACGGTATAGCCCTGTGCGCAATCCCAAAAACGCACTAAGTAGACGTAATACTGTCCTTGGGCGTATGGAAACGGCGGGATTCATTTCGGCCGATTCGCTCAAAGTCTATCAAGCACGTGAGATCACCCTAGACTATCAACCCCTAACTCACAACGATGGCTCGGCAACCTATTTCCGTGAGATGTTGCGTGGATATATGACAGCCAAAGAGCCCGACAAGTCGAGTTATCAAAACGAGTGGGATTATGGCGTGGCTCGTAACCTGTGGGATAATGATCCACTGTATGGTTGGTGTAACAAAAATCACAAGGCAGACGGTACGCCCTATAATCTATATAGCGATGGTCTGAAGATCTATACCACGATCAACTCTCGAATGCAACAATATGCCGAAGAGTCGGTGCTAGAGCAGATGGGTGCCGACAAAACAGGTATTCAAGCGGTGTTTGATGCCCAGAAGAAAAATTATGGGGGTAAGATATTCTATAATACAACCACCGAAGAGAATAATGCAATAATTCGTCGCTCGATCCTCCAAAGCGAACGTGCACGAGTGATGCGCAATGCTGGAGCTAGTGAAGATAAGATTATCGAGGCTTTCGATCAGAAGCAGCAGATGACCATCTTTACCTATCAGGGAGATCGTGATACGGTGATGACTCCTCGTGACTCGATGATGCACTACAAGGGAATCCTGCGTACTGGTTTTATGGCTATGGATCCTAATACGGGTTATGTTTTGGCTTATGTTGGGGGGACTAATTTCCGCCATTTCAAATATGATATGGTCAAACAAGGTCGTCGCCAAGTGGGGTCGACTATGAAGCCTTTTATCTATACCTTTGCTATCGACAACCTCGGTTACAATCCCTATACCCCAATCCCGAACCTTCCTGTGACGGTCGAGCTGGGTAATGGTCAGACTTGGAGCCCTAAAGAGGCCGGTAATGTCGAATATGATGGTCAGCCTCGTGAGCTACGTTGGGGATTGGCCAACTCTCGCAATAACTATTCGGCATGGATCATGAAGCAGACCAACCCTCAGGCGGTGGCTGACTTTATCCACAAGATGGGGGTTAGCAGTTGGATTGACCCTGTCTATTCGTTGTGTTTGGGCACTGCCGAGATCTCTATTTTCGAGATGGTGGGAGCCTTTGCTACGTTTGCCAATCGAGGCATCCATACCGAACCTATGTTTGTGACTCGTATCGAGGATCGTCAGGGGAATACCTTGTCGATGTTCTCGGCACGAACCAATGATGCAATCTCGGAGGATGTGGCATTTACTATGTTGGGTATGTTGCAGAACAATATCGTAGCCGGTACGGGTGGTCGCCTCAC
>JAWXTL010000052.1:0-8815 GCA_044433565.1 Rikenellaceae bacterium
GAATCTATCTTCGGCACAGGCCGATTCGGCTATTGTGGATGCTTTGTTGTCGGCAGGAGCCGATATTGAGCAGTTGGAGGATGGTGGTGTTCGGGTTCGGGCAACAGATCTTTTGGGTTTTGAGTTTGATGCTACACATTCGCCTGATCTTTTTCCGGCTTTGGCACTTTTGGCTTCGGCTTGTCGGGGCGAGAGTGTTATCACGGGGGTTTCTCGTTTGAAGCATAAGGAGAGTGACCGTGCGGCGGCTATTGCTTGTGAGTTTGCTAAGGCTGGGGTTAGGATCGAGGTCGATGGTGATTTTATGCGAGTTTGGGGTACAGAGAAGATTTTAGCGGCAGATTTTGATGCTTGGAACGATCATCGTATTGCTATGTCAACGGCTATTTTGGCTCTTCGTGCCACACAGAAGAGTACTCTGACGGGAGCCGAAAGTGTTAATAAGTCATATCCTGAGTTTTGGAATGATCTGGAAATATTAAAAAAATAAGAAATGAAACAACCTACACTAATTCAATCGTTGATCCCGATCGTCCTGCTTTTGACTCTTATTATGGTCAATGTTTTCTTTGGCTCTAGCGATACTATGGGAGGTGCTAATCAGCTTTCGTTGTTGATTTCGGCTTTTGTGGCTGGGGCTATTGCTATCTCTAATAAGGTCTCTTGGGAGACGATCTCTCGGGGGATTACCTCTACGTTTTCTAATGCTGTACCTGCTATTTTGATACTTTTGATGGTGGGGGTTCTTTCGGGCTCTTGGATGACGGCTGGGATTATTCCTACGATGATCTATTATGGGTTGGATGTTCTTCGCCCTGACTATTTTCTTCCGGCTACGGTGATTATTACGGCTGCTATTTCGTTGGCTACGGGGAGTTCTTGGTCGACTATTGCCACTATTGGGGTGGCTCTCATTGGTATTGGCGATGCTCTGGGGTTTAATCCAGCTTGGAGTGCTGGGGCTATTATTTCGGGGGCTTATTTTGGCGATAAGGTTTCTCCTCTTTCGGATACTACCAATCTGGCTTCGACCGTGGCTAAGGTCGATCTATTTAGCCATATACAGTTTATGATGCGCACCACGGTGCCTTCGATTGTTTTGACTCTCATTGCTTTTACTGTGATGGGGTTTGTGAGCGATAGTGGGAGCGAAACCACAGCAACGATTGCTCAGTTCAAGGGTGTTATCGACTCGACCTATAATATTTCGCTTTGGTTGTTGTTGATTCCCGTGGCGGTGATCTATCTTATCGTCAAGAAAGTTCCGGCGGTTCCTGTGTTGATGATTGGCTCTTTTATGGCTATTTTTGCTGCTGGATTCTTCCAGCAGGATTATCTTCTCTCTTTGAATGGGGGTGAGTCGCTCTCTTGGGCTAACTATTATGATATTCTCACACAATCTATGTATGGTGAGACTTTGCCTTCGACGGGCGATCCGTCGGTCGATGATTTGTTGTCGACGGGGGGTATGGTTGGTATGATGAATACTGTTTGGTTGATTATTACGGCTATGATTTTTGCTGGGGTTATGGAGGCTTCGGGGATGTTGGAGCGTGTGACCTCTATTATTTTGTCACGTGTGAAGAGCCCACGGGCTATGGTTACTGCTACAACGGGCAGTTGTGTTTTGTTTAATATGACCACTGGCGACCAATATATGTCGATTGTGATCCCCGGAAAGATGTTTCATAGTGCCTATGAGAAACGGGGGATGGATAGTTGTCTTTTGAGTCGAACACTTGAGGACGGGGCAACGGCCACTTCGGTTTTGATCCCTTGGAATACTTGTGGGGCTACACAGGCTACGATCCTTGGTGTGGCAACGGTGACCTATTTGCCTTTTGCCTTTTTCTGTTGGTTGTCTCCTTTGATGACTCTGTTTATGGCTTGGACTGGGATGTTTCAGCGACGCAAGACCCAGCCTTAGACCCAGTTGGGATTTAGCTGGGACTTTGCTGGGACTTTACTGAGACCTTGCTGAGTCCCAGCTCAGTCCCAGAATATGACCCAGCCTTAGACCCAGTTGGGATTTAGCTGGGACTTTGCTGGGACTTTACTGAGACCTTGCTGAGTCCCAGCTCAGTCCCAGAATACGACCCAGCCTAGTCCCAGAATCAATAAAATAATAAAACTCTATACTTCAATTACTCAATGAAAACCACCGCAACATTACCCTTTCTAGTGTTACCGGCATTTGCCCTTGCCAATCCAAGTGCACCCAGAAAAGCCAAAAACAGTGACCGAACCAACTTTATCGTGATATTTTGTGACGATTTGGGTTATGGCGATCTCTCTTGCTTTGGTCACCCTACAATTTTCACCCCTACGCTTGACTCTTTGTCTCAGGTGGGTCAGAAATGGACTAGCTTCTATGTCTCTAGCCCTACCTCTTCTCCTAGTCGTGCTGGACTTTTGACTGGTTGCTATGGCACTAATTCGGGCATGTATGGCAATGTGCGCAATGTGCTCTTCCCTGATTCCGAGGGCGGTCTGCCGCAAGATCAACTCACCATAGCCCAAGAGCTTAAAACCGTGGGGTACACCACCGCTTGTTTCGGCAAATGGCACTTGGGTCATCTTCCCGAGTATATGCCTTTGGAGCATGGCTTCGATCGCTTCTTTGGCTTCCCGTTCTCGAACGATATGAGTCGTCAAGAACAGGCGAAGATGGGCAACCCAAACTATCCGCACGAATATCTGGTCTATGACCAAGATCAAATCGTGGAGCGTGAACCCGACCAAACACAACTGGTCAAACGCCTCACTGAGCAAACTGTGGCGTTTATTGAGGAGAACAAAAAAGAGCCCTTCTTTGTCTATTTGGCTCACCCAATGACCCACTTGCCAGTCTATGCTAGTGAGCGGTTTGCCGGAAAATCAAAGCGTGGAGTCTATGGTGATGCCGTAGCCGAATTGGATTGGTGCGTAAGCGAGATAGTTAGAGTGCTCGATGAGAATAAGTTAAGCGATAATACAATAGTAATCTTCACCTCGGACAATGGTCCATGGCTAGGATATGGAGAGTCTTCGGGAAGTGCAGGACTGCTCAGAGATGGCAAAGCCTCGACCTATGAAGGAGGATTCCGTGTGCCAACAATAATCTGGGGGGCTTCGGTCAAACCAGCCCAAATCAGCAAAATTGGGACAACACTCGACTTGTTGCCAACTTTTTGTAGCTATGCAGGGATCACCCCAACAAATCAGGTGGATGGTGTGAGCCTTCGTGAGGTGTTTGAAACAGCAGAGGGAGAGCCACGAGATGAGTTCTTCTACTATCGAGGAGGAGTAATCTATGCCGTGCGCAAAGGAGATTACAAGCTCCACCAATACACCCAAGGAGCCTATGGCGACCCACATCGTCTAAAACTCGAAAGCCCAACACTCTATAACCTCGAAAAAGATCCCGCAGAGTCGAAAGATATCTCAGCGGAAAACCCCCAGGTGGTCAAAGAACTGCTAGAGATGATCGAAAAACAAGAAAAAAACTACCCCCCAAAAGAGCCAATATTCGATCTAAAGAGTGCAAAATAGCCCCTAGGGTTGATAAAAACATTTAAAAAAATTGGCGCAGATAGACGCAATCAAAAAAAAAGTTATACCTTTGTGTGATTGAAATCGTAACACAAACACAAAAAAGAAAATCTAAGCATAATATGGCTTCTCTTCAAACTCTACGTGACAAAGGCGGCTTAGTCGTAGCTGTCGTAATCGCATTGGCTCTAGTGGCATTCCTACTAGGAGACCTCCTTTCTTCAAGTTCTCAACTATTCGGTTCGAGCGACAAAGTCGGTGAAATTCAAGGAACTACGATCACCGCAAGTGAGTATCAAACCCAACTAGATTACTTGCAACAAATTAATGAAATAGCAACTGGTCAATCCTCTTTGGATGATGCAGCAATCGTTACCCTAGCTAACCAAACTTGGGAGACTCTGATCCGCAATATCGCATTCCTTCCAGATGCCGAAAAACTAGGACTGATGACCACAGCACCAGAGCTTCAAGATCTGTTCTATGGCTCTAATCCATCGCCTTTGCTACAACAAATCTTCGCAAATCCACAGACAGGGATCTTTGATCCTCAATATCTAGCGGCATTCCAGCAAAATCTTGATGCTGACGAAACTGGTCGCATGAGATTGTTCTGGAACTATGTTCAAAACGAAGTGGCTGACCAAGCAGTAGCTCAAAAATATAGCGAGTTGAATACCGCTTCGGCATATACTACTTCGCTTGTGGCTTCTTCGGTGACCAAGTTGATGGACGATACATACGATATTCAGTATGCAACCAAAAACTATTTTGCGGTGCCAGATAGCGTTTTGACTATTCGTGAGTCGGAGCTTAAAAATTATTATAGCGAGAATAAATCACTATTCAAAAGCGGTGAGACACGTAGCCTAAGTTATGTTGTTTTCGAGACCCTTCCTTCGGAGGAGGATCGCCAAGCGGCATCAAACTTTATGGATGGTATGGCTTCTGATTTTGCCACTACCGATAATCCTAGCTATTTTGCTGTGGCAAATAGCCAAGAGGCGGCAGATACACGCTATTATGCGGCTGATGAGTTGGCTGGTGATCTATCTGAGTTTGTACAGCAGGGTGATATGGCACAGGTATATGGCCCAGTGTTGGTTGATGATACCTATACTTTGGCTCGTATCTCGGATGTTAAGAATGTTGCTGATAGTTTGGATTTGAGTCATATCATGTTCTCACTTGACCAAAGAGCTACGGCCGATAGCCTTTTGGCGGTATTGCAAAATGGTGGCGACTTCGAGGCGGCTGCCAACACATACTCTCTTGATCAGCAATCAATCGGTGGTAAAATTGGTGTGCTAGATCCTCAAATGCTACCAACCGAATTGTCTTCAGTACTTATCTCGGCTAAAAAAGGCGATATTAAACTTGCCGAGACAGCGCAAACACTTCATATCTTCAAAGTTGGTGAGGTCTATGGTGTGCAACCACGTACTCAACTTGCACGTGTGAGCTATACTGTTGAGCCAAGCGAAACAACTCGTAATAAGACTTATGCCGAAGCTAACGCCTTCGCAACCACTGCCGCTGGTTCACTAGAGAACTACAACAAAGCAGTAATCGAAAATGCACTAGTTGCTCGTACAGCCCAGATCGGCTCTTTGCAAAGAGAGATCCAAGGTCTTTCGGGTTCAAGAGAAATCGTACGTTGGGCATTGAACGAAGCACCAAAAACCAAAGTATCGGGCGTAGAAAGTATCGGTGATATGTTTATCGTATCGGCATTGACCAACTCGACAGAGGCTGGATTCGTGCCATTCGACCAAGTGCAAGATCAAATCAGAGAGCTAGTTGTTCATCAGAAAAAAGGTGAATATATAGCAGCCGAATTTGAAAAAGCAGGTTCGCTAGAGGCAATCGCCCAGATAACCAAAGATGGTCTATTGAGCGCATCAGACCTTAGCTTTAATAAATATCTATTGTCGCAAAACACACTAGAACCAGCTGTGTTGGGCGCAATCTGTGCCCTAGAGCCAGGAAAACTATCGAAACCAATTATTGGTCTTCGTGGTGTCTACTCGGTTGTTGTCACCGACAAGAAATCAGATCCAGCATCGGCAGAGATCGAAAAAGAGAGAATCTCAGCCGAGCTACAACAAAGTGCCTTTTCTCTAGCATACCAAGCCTTTATTGGTATGTGTGATATAGAAGATGTAAGATATAAATTCTTCTAACCCAATCCCGATAGACGTTTGGTTGTGCTCAACAAAGGAGCCAACCAAAGCGTCTGTCAAAAAACTATTGAAATTCAAGACCGCTAGCGTGGTCAAATCAATAACAAAAACCAAAAAAATAAAACAAGATGAGTCTACGTTTTAAAATGGTTGAACAAGCGATAGCTCGCAAAGCTCAACCCGTAGTGGCACCAGAGGGTCGCCCAGCTGATTATTATGGACAAAATGTCTTCAACCAAAAGAAAATGTTGAAGTACCTACCTCACAAGACCTATACGGCTCTTATGGAGGTGATGAAAAACCAAGGTCAACTATCTCCAACACTAGCCGAGAGCGTTGCCGCAGGAATGAAGCAATGGGCCCTAGAAATGGGTGCTACACACTACACTCACTGGTTCCAACCCCTAACAGGTGGTACTGCCGAGAAACACGATGCTTTTATCGAGCATGATGGCTTTGGTGGTCTACTCGAAGAGTTCTCTGGAAAACTTCTTTCTCAACAAGAGGGTGACGCATCCTCTTTCCCTAATGGTGGTACTCGTTCTACTTTCGAGGCTCGTGGTTATTCTGCTTGGGATCCTACATCTCCTGCGTTTATCGACGAAGATACATTGTGTATCCCTACCGTATTTATCTCTTATACAGGAGAGGCTCTTGACTTTAAGACTCCTCTTTTGAAATCTATTGGTGCTGTCACTTCTGCTGCTACTGCTGTTTGTCAGATGTTTGACCCTGAGGTTAAAAAGGTTACTTCTTTCCTTGGATGGGAGCAAGAGTACTTCTTGGTTGACGAGGGTCTTTGGGCTGCTCGTCCTGACTTGGTTCTTACTGGTCGTACCCTAATGGGTCACGAAAGTGCTAAAAACCAGCAGTTGGAGGATCACTATTTTGGTGCTATCCCTACTCGTGTTGCGGCATTTATGAAAGAGCTTGAGTTCGAGTGTTGGAAAATGGGTATCCCTGCCAAAACTCGTCACAATGAGGTTGCTCCTGGTCAGTTTGAGATTGCCCCTGTCTATGAAGAGGCTAACTTGGCTAACGACCACAACCTTCTGCTTATGAGCATTATGCGTAAGCTTTCTCGCAAACACTGTTTCCGTATTATCCTTCATGAAAAACCTTTCAAGGGTATCAATGGTTCGGGTAAGCACAACAACTGGTCGTTGGGTACTGATACTGGTGTCAACTTGTTTTCACCAGCTAAAACCGATAGTGGTAACTTGCAATTTGTTACTTTCCTAGCAAATACACTTATGGCAGTTTATCGTCATAATGGTATGTTGAAGGCTTCGATCAGCAATGCAACCAATGCTCACCGTTTGGGTGCTAACGAAGCTCCTCCTGCGATTATCTCTGTATTCTTGGGTGCTCAGATTTCGGAGCTATTCGAGAAGATCGAAAATTCTGATACCGAAGAGGTTATCAAACTTAGTGGAAAATCGGGTTTCAAATTGGGTCTTCCTCAGATCCCAGAAATCTTCCTAGATAATACCGACCGTAACCGTACTTCTCCGTTTGCATTTACAGGTAACCGTTTTGAGTTCCGTGCTGTGGGTTCTACTGCTAACTGTGGTGGTACTTTGACTGTGTTGAATACTGCTGTTGCTGAGCAATTGGTAGAGTTCAAAGCCGAAGTTGATGCTTTGATCGAGAGTGGTATGGCTAAAGAGAAGGCTATCTTTACTATTGTTAAGAAGACTATCTTGGCTTGTAAAGCTATCCATTTCGATGGTAATGGTTACTCCGATCAGTGGAAAAAAGAGGCTGCTGAGCGTGGTCTTGACTGCGAGGGTTCTGTGCCTTTGATCCTTGAGAACTATTTGAGCGAGTCTACTGTGGCTATGTTCGAGAAGGTTGGCGTTATGACCCAGTCGGAGCTTCATGCTCGTGCCGAGGTTGCTTGGGAAATGTACACCAAGAAGATTCAGATCGAGGCTCGTGTATTGGGTGATTTGATTATGAATCATATTTTGCCTGTTGCTTCTAGCTACCAAGCAGAGCTTTTGGATAAGGTTTACAAGATCAACTCGGTGTTTGACGCTGAGAAATCGGCTATTATTGGCGAGCGTGATATGTTGTTGATCGAGAAGATCTCTAACCATATGCGCCATATCCGTACTCATGTTGACCGTATGGTTGCAGCACGTCGTGAGGCGAATGTTATTGAGTCGGAACAAGAGAAAGCGGTTGCTTATCATGATACAGTGGCTACTGAGGTCGAAAATATTCGTTACTATGTTGATAAGTTGGAGCTTATTGTTGATAACGAGAAATGGACTTTGCCTAAATATCGTGAGCTATTGTTCTTGCGTTAATATCGCTTAGGATATAATTATAGTTATGTTGGTGTCGTCTTGCTATCTTTGCAAGGCGACACTTTTTTTGCATAGAGCGTTGCTAGGCGGCGATATTTTAAAGATAACACAGTGTGCTCTTCAGTCACATACTTTAGTATGCTCCATCAGATCCCCCTGCGCCATCTTCAAAATCTCATCCACCTATCAACGCTCTATCTCCCAAAGGCGCAAAACTTGTGTTTTGCAATGGTCTCAAGATTATATCCCCGAAGATATGGTCGTTTCTCGGACGGCTGTCGGTGTGACCCGTAAAGCCATCGGGTTTACGGGGCTCGGGGCGTGTGGGAGCCGTCCGCCCCGTAGAGATTTTACCTTCTGTCGAAGGCAAATCTTCTCTGTCTCAATTGAACCATTTCTGTTAATAAAGAGTATTTCGTAACACTTTAGGGGCGTTCTAATGAAGAAATTCCCCTTGGAGGGGGATTTCTGGACAAAAGTTTTTGGTCGGTTGGGCATTTTTTCAAAAAGCCTCCACAGTTCTTTGCGGTTGGAGGCAATTGTGGCGAAGGATTTTTTGTCATAGACTTTTGGTTCTCGCCCCCCACCCGACAAAAAAACCTTGTCGAGTCTTCGACAAGGTTTCGGGGGGCGCAACATATTGCATAGTTCCTGTCAGAGGAATTTCTGAATGCGGTAGCCAGACTTTTCTGTAAGAAAAGTCAGCAGGGCGGACGCTCCCCCACGGGAGCCCTGCACTTCTAACGAAGCACAGGTCGCCCGAGCGTCCGAGAACATTCCATATCT
>JAWXTL010000053.1:0-8714 GCA_044433565.1 Rikenellaceae bacterium
TGTGCTTCGATAGAAGTGCAGGGCTCCCGTGGGGGAGCGTCCGCCCTGCTGACTTTTCTGGCGAAAAGTCTGGCTACCGCATTCGGAAATTCCTCTGACGGGAACTGCCCCTTTTTTGTAGCATATCTTTATATGTATGAGTATATATGGTGATGTTCGAGAATATTTTAGTACCTTTGCCTCACCTAAAAAACAAATAAATATAATAATATACTATGGAAAAAGTGGTGAGCGGTATTCGCTCGACAGGAAATCTCCACCTTGGCAACTATTTCGGAGCGTTGCGCAATTTCATAAAAATGCAGGATGATGCAGAGTGCCTATTCTTTATAGCTGATTATCATTCGCTTACTACCCATCCCGACCCTGCTTCACTCAATGGCAATGTTCGTAATATTCTTACCGAATATTTGGCGGCAGGTCTTGACCCCGAGAAGTCGACTATCTTTGTTCAGAGCGACCAACCCGAGGTTGCGGAGCTTTCTCTTTTGCTTTCGATGCACGCCTATGTGGGCGAGTTGGAGCGTACGGCTTCGTTTAAGGACAAGGTTCGTAAGCAGAAGAGCAATGTTAATGCTGGATTGTTGACCTATCCGGTGTTGATGGCGGCAGATATTTTGATTCATCGTGCCACTCAGGTTCCTGTTGGTAAGGATCAGGAGCAACATCTGGAGATGACACGCTTGTATGCTCGTCGTTTTAATAATATCTATGGTGTGGATTACTTCCCAGAGCCACAGGCTTATAATTTTGGTACGGAGTTGGTCAAGGTTCCAGGTCTTGATGGCTCGGGCAAGATGGGCAAAAGCGAGGGAAATGGCATCTATTTGGTTGATACCGACGATCAGATTCGCAAGAAGGTGATGAAGGCTAAGACCGATGGGGGCCCAACGGAGCCTAATAGTGTTGTTTCGGAGCCTGTTGAGAATATCTTTACGTTGATGAATTTGGTCTCTACTCCCGAGACGGTCTCTTTCTTCCGTGGTGCTTATGCTGATTGTTCGATCAGGTATGGCGATCTCAAAAAGCAGTTGGCAGAGGATATTATAGCTGCTGTTTCGCCTATTCGTGAGCGTATTTCGGAGATTCGCAGTAATGAGAAGTACCTTGCGGAGGTTACTCGTATGGGAGCCGAGAAGGCACGTGCTTCGGCGGCGGCTACTGTGCGTGATGTTCGTGAGATTATGGGTATTAAGTCTATTTTCTAGGGCTTATACTTTTTGAATTTATATATGGAGGTTTGCTTTGAATTGTATTCGGGGCAAACCTCTTTTTTCATAGCACATGACCCAGTAAGAGTCCCAGAAAAGACCCGAACGTCCCAGAACAATCAATATCCTTTAATGTAATAAATCCGCTGTCGCAATTCGGATGATTCTACCTCAAAGATATTGATTGTTCTGGGACGTTCGGGTCTTTTCTGGGACTTTTACTGGGTCATGTGCTGCGAAAAATCCGCTGTCGCAATTCGGAGTTTATTACTTTAGAAGATATGGACTGTTCTCGGGCGGCTGTCGGGGTGAACCGTGCTATGAAATAGTACGGGGCTCGGGGCGTGTGGGAGCCGTCCGCCCCGTAGAGATTTGCCTTCGCCAGAAGGCAAATCTCCGCTATCGCAATTGGAAATTCCTCTATCCGAAAACTCAACAATATCACCCCAAAGGCTCGAACTCTAGCCGAAATAATCCAATTTTCCTAACATGCATAAAACCCTGATAGTAAACTATTAACAAGAATCCAAATAAAAAGAAAGTAAAATAATTTAAAAATTTTTGTAAAAATATTTGGTCAGAACAGTAATTATCCATATCTTTGCACCCGTAATCAAGGAATGATTCAGTAGCTCAGCTGGTAGAGCATAACACTTTTAATGTTAGGGTCCTGGGTTCGAGCCCCAGCTGGATCACTCGAAAAAAGAGGTAGAAATTTTTTTCTACCTCTTTTTTTTGTTTCTCCACCAAATAACTGCTACCTTCGTTGAGACAAATATTTGTCGGTCTTGACAAGAAGCAAAAATGAAACTAAAAACTCTACTAACCCCAGCACTTCTTGGTGCTGTTTTGCTACTGACACCTTCATGTAGCAAAAGCGAACAACCCACCCCTCAACAGCAAATGGCAGAACGTGTCAAAACAGCCTTTGTCAAAGGATGGGATGCCTATATGAACTATGCCAAAGGGCAAGATGCTGTAAACCCAATCGCCCAGAAGGGGCATAACTGGTACAGCCATTCGCTGCTGATGACCCCAGTCGATGCTCTGAGTACGATGCACCTAATGGGGCTCGATAGCTGTAAGGCTCAAGCCAAAGAGTTGATCTTCGACCAGCTAACATTCGATCTGGATATGGAGGTTCAACAGTTCGAGATTGCTATTCGTTTGGTGGGTGGTCTGCTTTCGGCATATCAGCTTGATGGCGACCCTCGTTTTTTGGAACTTGCTACGGATCTGGGCGATCGACTTATGCCGGTCTTTGATACTCCAACGGGTATTCCTTATCGTATGGTTAATTTGCGTACAGGCGAGATTTCGGGCAGCACTACCAATCCTTGCGAGGTGGGGTGTATGATGCTTGAATATGGTACTTTGAGCAAACTTACGGGCGATCCAAAATATTATGATTTGTGCAAAAGGGGGATTCAGGCGGTCTATGAACGTCGTGGGGCGACTGGTTTGGTGGCTGGGTCGATTAACTGTGACACTGGCGAGTGGAATGACTCTTTGGCTCATATTTCGGGTGGTATAGATGCCTATTATGAGTATCTTCTCAAAGCGTATATTCTTTTTGGTGATCCTGATTTCAAGGTTATGTGGGACGAGAGCTATAATGCTATTAATAAATACCTTGGCGATGATACCCCTACGGGCTATTGGATTGGTCGTGCCGATATGAATAGTGGCGAGATCAAGCAGACCTATTTTGGGGCGTTGGATTGTTTTTGGGGTGGTTGCCTTGTTCTCGAGGGTGATAATGAGCGTGCCCAGAAGCTCCAGAGTTCTATTTTTAAGATGTGGCAGCTCAAGGGTCTCGAGCCTGAGAGTATTGATTACTCTACGATGGAGATTCTCTCTTCATATTATATGATTCGTCCAGAGGCGATAGAGTCTACCTATTATAATTGGGTGGCTACGGCTCGTGACGAATATTATCAGCAAGGCAAGACTATGTTTGAGGCGATCGAGAAGTATTGTCAGGTCGAGAATGGGTATGTTCATGTTCAGGATGTCAATACCATGGAGAAATGGGATACTCTTGAGAGCTTTTTCTTTGCTGAGACTATGAAGTATTGTTATCTGTTTTTTGCTCCTGAGGGGACTTTCTCTTTTGGCGATTATGTTTTAAATTCGGAGGCGCATCCTTTGAAGAATACTTGGGATAAGAATTGGGCTGGAGGTCGATATAAGATGACTGTTCCTGCGCCGGTTGTGTGATATTATGTATTGTTCTCGGGCGGCTGTCGGGATTCGGAATTTATTACTTTAGAAGATATGTAATGTTCTCGGACGGCTGTCGGTGTGGCTCGTGCTACTTTAGTAGTACGGGGCTCCCGACGGGGGGAGCCGTCCGCCCCGTAGAGATTTTACCTTGCGGCAAAATCTCCGCTGTCGCAATTTGGATGATTCTATTGCTGAAGATATGGATTGTTCTGGGACATCTGGGTCTTTTCTGGGACTCTTGCTGGGTCGTGTGCTATGAAATAGTGCGAGGTTAATTTGCAGGGGGGTGTGGTGTCCGCCCCGTAGAGATTTGCCTTCGGCAGAAGGCAAATCTCCGCTATCGCAATTGGAATATATTGACCCCCTCGGTTATAGATTAATTTTTGCGATCAATCTGCTGCTTGGGGTGATAGAACATTGCTCAGAGCTACGAACACCCACAACCCATAGTATCACCCCTTGGGCATCTACCACAACAAGTTGCTGCTCTTTCGCAAAGCGAGAAACCTTCGAGTCAATCAATAGATCGCTGACCAATTTCGACCGCCCTCCCATTCCATAAGGGGCAATGCGATCACCTTTTTGCCATCTGCGAACCTCTAATGGGAACTTTAGTTGGTCATAGTCAAAATAGCAGTACTGCTTGGTTGCCCTGTATGATTCCACACTTCGGGGATCTAGGATCTCTATATCTTCTGGGGTTAATGATCTTTGACCCTCGATCTGGTTTTGCTCCTCTTTGAAGATCACCCAGCCTCGGTCGATTAGTGCCTTACACGTTGGGGCATGGTAGATATTGCCTTGCCCTTTCCCCTGAGTTATATCCGTGTAGATTCGCTGACAACTGTCCCACGAAAAACCTTTCGATCTCAGAAGAGAGTAGAGCAAATAGACCCCCTCGCCATCCTCTTGGGCGAACTTCTCGATCGAGAGAGAGCCGCCAGAGAAAACTCGCTCTCGGGCTTTCTCGATTATCTGTTGCTCGAAATTATAACTCTGGGTCAAACGTTCGATATTCTCGGACATTGTTTGGTCGAAACCACTGTGAATCTCTCGCAAAGAGGGAAGAACTCGGTGACGAAGTTTGTTGCGCAGGTAGTGTGTATCGGCATTCGACGAGTCATCAAGATAGGGGAGACCCTCTCTCTTGGCGTACTCCCTGATCTGTTGCGCCCTAGCATAGAGCAACGGACGAATCACCCGATCCCGACGTTCGGGTATAGACAGCAATCCCTTTAGCCCCGTGCCACGAAGCAAGTTGATAAAGAAGGTCTCGTTGGCATCATCCCGATGATGGGCAATAGCAACATAAGATGCCTGATATTTGCTCAAGAGCCGATCGAAAAACCCGTAACGCAACTCACGAGCCACAACCTGAACCCCCTCGCCACGCTCCGCACACAAAGCATAGGTGTCAAAACGAGCCATCTCAAAATGAACACCACGCTCCGCACAAAACCGCTCGACCATCCGACTCTCCGAATCCGCCTCCTCGCCCCGAAGAGAAAAATTGCAGTGAGCCACCACCAACCGATCTGCCGATAGATATTTGAGTAACAATCCAAGCAAAACCATACTGTCAGCTCCGCCACTAACCCCCACAACAATCACCCCACGATCATCGCTCACCAAAGAGTCAAGAGATCGCCCAAACCGATACTCAAAATCAATAAGATCAAACATCTCGCCGAGGTTAGATTATACCAATACGACTAAGCAAAACCGCCGCCACAGCAATAGGTGCAATATATCGAATAGCAAAATAGTAAGGTGCAAACATCCGATTGGCATATTTACCCTTCGAGGTAAAGATCCTTTGCAGCTTCTCTTTGCCAAAGAACCAACCCGTAAAGATAGCAATCAACAGACCGCCCGAGGTGAGAAGATAGTTGCTCGAAAGAAGATCAAGGAAGTCAAAGAAGTTATTCTGGCCAATCATAATCGAAGATCCCTCAATCTGTGAAAGGGCACTAAGCACCGCCAAAATCAATACCCCCGAGGTGATCATCATCAAAGCACGAGCACGTGAAGTATTGAATTTCTCGACATAGAAAGTGACGAGCATCTCGAAAATCGAAACCGCCGAAGTAATAGCCGCAATAAGCAAAAGAATAAAGAAAAGAGAGCCAAAGAAAGCCCCAAAGCTCATCTGTGCAAAGACAGTAGGCAGAGCCAAAAAGACCAAAGAGGGCCCCTCGGTAGGGCTAATACCATAGGTGAATACGGCAGGGAAAATAGCCACACCCGAGATCAAAGCAATCATAGTGTCGATTGCCGTAATCTTTAGTTTACTGGTAAACATATTCTCCTCACGAGTCGAATAAGAGCTATAAGTAATCATCACACCCATACCAATCGAAAGAGAGAAGAAGACCTGCCCCAGTGCATCTAGGATAGTCTGGGTGGTGATCTCCGAGAAATCGGGTGTAAACATAAAGCTCATACCCTCAGCAAATCCATCCATAGTAACCGAGTTGATACACATAACAATCAAAAGGACAAAAAGCACAGGCATAAGGATCTTATTATACTTCTCGATCCCCTTTTCGATCCCCTTGAGCACAATAAAGACCACCATCGCCACAAAAATCACAGCATACATAATCGGTTGCCATCCGCTATTGACAAACACCTCGAAGCTCTCCTTGACCTCGCCACTGCTAACCATAGTAAAGCCATTGCTCACAGCATCCACAACAAAGTTAAGAGTCCAACCCGCAATCACACTATAAAACCCCAAAATAGCAAACCCTACAATCACCGAGATATAGCCAATGTAGTGCCACTTAGTATTAGGTTTGAGAGCCTTGAAAGCCGACACGCACCCCTTCTGAGTCGACCGCCCAATAATAAACTCCGAGAGAATAAGAGGCAATCCCACCAGCAAAATCATAATGAGATACAAAATCAAAAAAGCAGCACCCCCATTTTCGCCCATCATATACGGGAAACGCCAGATATTACCCAAACCCACCGCAGAACCAGCCACGGCCATCATAAAACCAAAATTACTCTTGAACGAGCCTCTATTGTTAGTCATAATTATATTGTCTTAATATTTATAGTGAAGACCACAAAGGTAACCAAATTCAAAGAGTTCTACAACAAAATATGCTAAATCTCCGATCGTCAAACTATTAAGCGTGGAAGAAAAAGCGAAAAAAGATCAAAAAATATGCTGGAATCAATAAAAAGAATTATCTTTGCACCTCATTTATACCGCAGGGTGGGATTTCTCGCCAAGTGTAGATGGTAAAATTAATGTCTAACCTTTAAAAAACAAGAAGTCAAAATGACTACTGAAAAACAAATTCTTAACGCATCGCAACCAATCGACACTTTCGACTGGAGCGCATTTGAAAACGAAACTGCTATCTATGGTGCAGAAGGCAAATCAACTGTAAGCGAAGCGTATGACAACACACTAAGCAATATCCAAAACGGTGAAGTACTAGATGGTACCGTAACCTTTATTGATAAACGTGAGGTGCTAGTAAACGTGGGTTTCAAATCTGAAGGCGTTATCAATGCAGCCGAGTTCCGTTACAATCCAGAACTAGCAGTTGGTGATACTGTCGAAGTTTATGTTGAGAACTCAGAAGATAAACTAGGTCAACTAGTTCTTTCTCACAAAAAAGCACGTCAACTACGCTCATGGGATCGTGTAAACGTAGCCCTAGAGAACGAAGAGATCGTCAAAGGTTTCGTGAAATGTCGTACCAAAGGTGGTATGATCGTAGATGTATTTGGTATCGAGGCGTTCTTGCCAGGTTCTCAAATCGCTGTTCGTCCTATTCGTGACTACGATATTTATGTCAACCAAACTATGGAATTCAAGATCATTAAGATCAACCAAGAGTTCCGTAACGTTGTTGTATCTCACAAAGCAATCCTTGAGGCAGAGCTTGAAAACCAAAAGAGAGAGATCATCTCTTCTTTGGAAAAAGGTCAAATCCTCGAAGGTACAGTCAAAAACATCACCTCTTATGGTGTATTTATCGACCTTGGTGGCGTAGATGGTCTTATCCACATCACCGACCTATCTTGGGGTCGTGTTAGCCATCCAGGAGAAGTGGTTACCCTAGATCAAAAAATCAATGTTGTTATCCTAGACTTCGACGATGCTAAAAAACGTATCGCTTTGGGTCTTAAACAACTTACTGCACATCCTTGGGATGCTATGGCCGAGGAGATCAAAGTTGGTGAGAAAATCACTGGTCGTGTAGTTGTTATGGCTGACTATGGTGCATTCGTTGAGGTTGCTCCTGGTGTAGAGGGTCTTATCCACGTTAGCGAGATGAGCTGGTCTCAGCACTTGCGTTCGGCTCAGGACTTCTTGAAAGTGGGCGATACAGTCGAGGCTGTTGTTCTTACTTTTGATAAAGATGCACACAAGATGTCACTTGGTCTAAAACAATTGACTTCTGATCCATGGGAAAATATCGAAACTAAATATCCAGTTGGTTCTCAGCACACTGCTAAGGTTCGTAACTTCACTAACTTTGGTGTATTTGTTGAGATCGAGGAGGGTGTTGATGGTTTGATTCATATCTCTGACCTTAGCTGGACTAAGAAGATCAAACATCCATCTGAGTTTACTCAAATTGATGCTACTATTGATGTTGTAGTTTTGGAGATCGACAAGGAGAACCGTCGTTTGAGCCTAGGTCACAAGCAACTTCTTGAGAACCCATGGGACACTTATGAGACTCTTTACACCGTAGATTCTATCCACGAAGGTAAGGTATCTGAGATTGTTGATCGTGGTGCTATTATCTCTATGAACGAGGGTGGCGAAGGTTTCTGTCCTGGTCGTGGTCTTCAGAAGGAGGATGGTGTTGCTCTTACTGTTGGTGAGGCTGCTTCTTTCCGTGTTTTGGATTTCAATAAGGGATCTAAGAAACTTACTGTTTCTCACTCACGTGTATTCGAGGAGGCTCGTGCTAAAGAAGAGACTGCTAAGGAGGCATCTACTCAGTCGGCAGTTAAGCAATTGAATGCTGCATCAGAGAAGACTACTTTGGGTGATCTTTCAGGTCTTGCTGAGCTTAAAGCTAAGATGGAAGCTGGTAAATAGTTTTAGGATTATTTATTAATATATACTTTGGGTTCTACCTCATTTTGGGGTAGAACCTTTTTTTGTGTAGTATAATTTGAGAAGGTATTTTCAATTGCGACAGCGGATAATTTTCCTTTGGAAGGAAAATTATCTACGGGGCGGACGGCTCCCCCCGTCGGGAGCCCCGTAATCCTGAAGGCTTACGGAGCACACCGACC
>JAWXTL010000054.1:0-8532 GCA_044433565.1 Rikenellaceae bacterium
AAAAAACCGCCCGGTTCACGGGTAACAAGGATATTTTGCGCTTCGCTTCGTCGTAGCGAAATCTCATAACCCATAAGTCTATACTCGATAGGGTCAGACAATGGTGCATTCTTGATAACCTCGATCTCTCGACCAGCCACAAAGCCCATTTCCGAAAGGCGATGTTGCAATGCGCTATCACCATCTAGGGCTAGAACAGTGACCTTTTCGCCATTTTTTGCTTCTGATAATTTCATAGGGGCAAAGATAGCCTATTTTTGTGAGTTTTTTAAATTTTTCTAATTGAATTAAAATGATTACCTTTGTGAGATATTAAGTTTTCATAGAAACAAGAAATGAATCAAGAAGAAAAACAGAGAGAATATTCAGCCTCAAGTATTCAAGTACTAGAGGGGTTAGAGGCAGTACGTAAGCGTCCTGCAATGTATATTGGCGATATTGGAGAAAAGGGTCTGCACCACTTGGTGTATGAGGTGGTTGACAACTCGATAGATGAGGCATTGGCGGGGCACTGTTCTCGTATTGATGTGGTGATTAACGAAGACAATTCGATTACGGTGGTAGACGATGGTCGTGGTATCCCTACCGACTTCCACGAAAAAGAGCAAAAGTCGGCACTAGAAGTGGTGCTTACGGTGCTTCACGCTGGTGGTAAATTCGACAAGGACTCATACAAAGTTTCGGGCGGTCTGCACGGTGTGGGTGTTTCGTGTGTGAACGCTCTTTCGATTATGCTCGAAGCGGTGGTCAAACGCAATGGAGCTATCAATCGTATGGTCTTCTCTCGTGGTGTGCCTCAAACTCAGCTAGAGTATATGGGCGAAACCGACGAGCACGGTACAACCGTAACATTCAAACCCGACGATGTAATCTTCAATCAAACCACAACCTATAAATTCGACATCCTAGCTAACCGCCTTCGTGAGTTGGCATATCTAAACAAGGGGATTCATATCACCCTGACTGATCGTCGTGAGAAAGACGAAGAGTCGGGAGAGTTCCTAATGGAATCTTTCCACTCAGAAGAGGGGCTTCGTGAATTTGTACGCTATATGGATGGCACACGTGAGATCATCACCCCAGAGCCAATCTATTTTGAGGGCGAAAAAGATGGTATCCCTGTTGAGGTTGCTCTTCAGTACAACACAGATTACAAAGAGAATATCCGCACCTACGTAAACAACATCAACACACACGAGGGTGGTACTCACCTAACGGGTTTCCGTCGTGGTTTGACCACCACGCTGACCAAATATGCTCGTGAGAGTGGTGCGCTCGATAAATTGAAGATTGATATTACAGGTGATGACTTCCGTGAGGGACTAACAGCAATCGTTTCGGTAAAGGTTGCAGAGCCTCAGTTTGAGGGTCAGACCAAAACCAAACTTGGTAACTCCGAGATCCAAACACCAGTGTCACAAGCTGTTTCAACAGCTCTATCACACTATTTGGAAGAGAATCCTGCTATTGCTAAGGTGATCGTCCAAAAGGTGGTTTTGGCAGCTACGGCACGTCACGCAGCACGCAAAGCACGTGAAATGGTACAACGCAAAACAGTACTATCGGGAGCAGGTCTACCAGGCAAACTAGCCGATTGTAGCTCAAGAGATCGTGACAAAGCAGAGCTATTCCTAGTCGAAGGGGACTCGGCAGGGGGTACAGCCAAACAAGGTCGTGATCGTACATTCCAAGCAATCATGCCACTAAGGGGTAAAATCCTAAATGTCGAAAAGGCAATGGAGCACAAAATCTTCGAGAGTGAAGAGATACGCAATATATTCACCGCTCTAGGAGTTACTATTGGAACAGAAGAGGATTCAAAAGCCCTTAACCTATCGAAATTGAGATACGGGAAAGTAGTAATCATGACCGATGCCGACGTGGACGGTAGCCACATCGCAACACTAATCATGACATTCTTCTTCCGTTATATGAACGATTTGATCAAAAATGGTCACCTGTTTATTGCCACTCCACCACTCTATCTAATCTCGAAAGGGAAACGTGAAAGATATTGTTGGAACGAGCAAGAGAGAGAGCAGACAATCGAAGAGTACGGCACACAAGGGGTGCACATCCAACGATACAAAGGTCTGGGTGAGATGAACGACAAACAATTGTGGGACACAACGATGGATCCAGCACACAGATTGTTGCGCCAAGTGACAATCGACAATGCAGCCGAAGCAGACAGAATATTCTCGATGCTTATGGGTGACGATGTTCCACCTCGCAGGGACTTCATCGAACGACACGCAAAGTATGCTAAAATTGATGCTTAAACGAAATAAAAACAAATAGCACATATCGACTAAATCACTTGAATGCCTCTAGGTTGGGGCGTTTAGGTGATTTTTTTGAGTAAACAAACGACAAAAAAAGAAGAATGACAAGGAAAGAAAAAGTAAAAGAAAAAGAGGCAACCCAACTAATATCAAGAGACGAACTAAAACACCTTCTCTTTTGTTTGTTTGAGCGCAATCCACAACAGACCTACAACTTCAAACAGGCGGCTTCTCGTGTGGGAGTCTCGGGAAGTGAGGCTAAGGAGTTATTGCAGGAGTTGCTCTATGAGCTAAAATCAGAGAAGGTGATCGAGAAGATCGACCGCTCGAATTATCAATTTACCCGTGCGCAGTTGCACCGACTAACTGGGCGTGTGGATATGACTGCCAGTGGAATGGCCTTTATTGTGGTAGAGGGGGCAGAGCCAACCGACAAGGATATTATCGTGGAGTCTCGCAATCTGCATCATGCAATGCACGACGATATTGTCGAGGTGGTGATTATTGCACGTCGTCGTGATGGTCGTGCCGAGGGAGAGGTTGTCGAGATTATCCAAAAGACCAAACGTATCTTTGTGGGACGTATTGATATTCGTGAGGATCGTTCGTATGGTTTTGTGATTGTTGACTCTCGCAAAGTACCCACAGATATTATGGTTCCTCAGCGTTATTGGAACGGGGCTGTCGATGGACAGAAGGTTTTGGTCGAGATTACTGTTTGGGACGAGGGGGCTAAGAATCCTACGGGACGTGTGGTCGACATATTGGGTAATGTGGGAGATAACAATACCGAGATGCACTCTATCCTTGCCGAATATGATTTGCCGTATCATTTTCCAGAGGATCTTGAGGAGATTGCCGAAGATATACCATCGGACTTGACACCCGAGGAGTTCTCGAAACGACGTGATATGCGTGGGGTTACGACTCTGACGATCGACCCTGCCGATGCCAAGGATTTTGACGATGCTTTGTCGATCCAACGTCTTGAGAATGGCAACTGGGAGATAGGGGTTCATATTGCTGATGTGACCCATTATGTTCGCCCTTGCGACCCAATTGATACCGAGGCAATAGAACGTGCAACGTCGGTCTATTTGGTCGACCGCACCATACCTATGCTACCAGAGAGATTGTCGAACAACCTCTGTTCGCTACGTCCAAACGAAGAAAAACTAGCTTTCTCGGCAATTTTCGAGATGACCGACGACGCTAAGATTGTGGGCGAATGGTTCGGTCGCACGGTGATCTATTCGGACAAAAGATTCACCTACGAAGAGGCACAAGCGGTAATCGAAGGAGGTGAGAGTTCGTTGAGAGAGGAGGTGCTGACCCTAGATCGCCTAGCCAAAATCTTACGAAAGGCACGTTTCAAAAGCGGGTCAATAGGTTTTGAACGTGATGAGGCGAAATTTATCCTAGACGAAAACGGAAAACCTGAGGGTGTCTATTTCAAAGAGATGAAAGACTCAAATCAATTGATCGAGGAATTTATGTTGTTGGCAAACCAAAAGGTTGCAACGTTTATAGGCAAATCCGACAGAACATTTATCTACCGTGTGCACGATACGCCAAACGAAGAGAAATTCGAGAAATTCCGCAGCTTCGTGACCCGTTTTGGATTTAACCTCCGTGCCGAACGTGGCAAAGCCGTAGCAAAAGAACTTACAGCCCTACTGCAAGATGTAAAAAACACGCCCGAGGAGAATCTAATCTCGACACTAGCCATTCGCTCAATGGCAAAAGCCACCTATACCACAACAAATATAGGACACTATGGCTTGGCGTTCGATTACTATTCGCACTTCACCTCGCCAATTCGTCGCTACCCCGACATGATGGTTCACCGCCTATTGCAACACTACCTAGAGGGAGGAAAATCGGTCGATCCAGTGCCATACGACCAGCTATGCAAACACAGCTCGACCATGGAGATCAAAGCCTCGGAGGCTGAACGCTCGTCGATCAAATACAAAATGGTCGAATATATGGAAGACAAACTAGGACAACAGTTCGACGGAGTGAT
This sequence comes from Rikenellaceae bacterium, assembly GCA_044433565.1. Lineage (GTDB taxonomy): Bacteria > Bacteroidota > Bacteroidia > Bacteroidales > Rikenellaceae > Mucinivorans. Next base: position 4,312 of record JAWXTL010000054.1, read on the forward strand.
CTCGGGAGTTGCCGACTGGGGAATCTACGTAGAGCTGGACGACACGAAAATAGAGGGAATGGTAGCCCTAAGAGATATGCACGACGACTTCTATGCCTTCGACGGAGAGAATTACGCCGCAATAGGTCAAACCAGTGGTCGAGAATTTCGCCTAGGAGATTCAGTAAGAATCGAAATCAAACGTGCCGACCTGCAACGCAAACAGCTAGACTTCATAATGCTAGGGATGGTAGACTTCCACACCAAGGAGTTCACACCACTACCCCAAAAAGAGAAAAAACAAAGTGAAGAAAACCTAGAATATAAACCTAAAGAGAGAAAGAAAAAAGGAAGTCGGTCGGGCAAAAAGAGAGAACGAAAAAAACGATGAACGAAATAACAATAACCATTGACTCGGTAGATCCACGTGATCTGTTTGGACCAAACAACAAATACATTGATCGTATCAACCTAAAGTTCCCCACCGTAAAGGTGATAACTCGTGGCTCGACGTTGAAGGTACTAGGCAGTCAAGATCAGCTTTTGGAATATCAAAAGAAATTACAGGAGTTGATTGATTATGTCCAGCGTTATGGTCACCTCTCACCCGAGGTGATAGATCGCCTGTATGATCGCACCCCACTGCAAACAGCCCAAAGCCCAAGCAGCAGCAGTGTGACACCTCAAAGCGAAAGCATAAAGGATATTTTGGTCTATGGCAATAACGGAAATATCATCCGTGCCAAAACGCCCAATCAAGTAAAACTCGTTGAATCATACAAGAACAATGATCTATTGTTTGCTATTGGCCCCGCCGGAACGGGAAAGACCTACACGGCAATTGCACTAGCGGTAAGGGCACTAAAGAACAAGGAGTTAAAGAAGATAATATTGACTCGTCCAGCAGTCGAAGCAGGAGAAAAGCTAGGTTTTTTGCCAGGCGACATGAAAGAGAAGCTAGATCCATATCTACAACCGCTCTATGATGCGCTAGGAGATATGATCCCAGCCAAGAAACTTGCCGACTACCTCGAAGAGGGAATCGTACAGATTGCGCCATTGGCATTTATGCGAGGACGAACGCTAGACAACGCCTTTGTGATCCTAGACGAAGCGCAAAATACCACCAAGGAGCAGTTGAAAATGTTCCTTACACGCATGGGGCGCACAGCAAAGTTTATAGTAACTGGAGACCTCTCGCAAATCGACCTGCCACGTAGATCCGACTCGGGACTACCCTACACCCTAGATCGCCTATCAGGGATCAAAGGAGTAGGAATAGTAAGGCTCGAAGGTGAAGACATCTTGCGCCACCCACTAGTGGGACAAATAGTCAAAGCATTCGACAAAAAAGAAGATAATAACACAATAAATAATGAGAAAAAAGATGAAAGCTCTAACAAAAACTAATTTTAATTTCGAGGGTCAAACAGCCCTATACGAAGGAAAAGTACGTGATGTATATACAATCAAAGAGGACTACTTGGCGATGGTGGTCAGTGATCGTATTTCGGCATTTGATGTTGTATTGCCAGAGGGTATTCCTTTCAAGGGTCAGGTGTTGAACCAGATTGCAGCAAAATTCTTGGATGCTACCTCTGATATTTGCCCTAACTGGAAGATCGCAACACCAGATCCGATGGCAACCGTAGGTTATCGTTGTGATTCGTTGCCGGTCGAGATGATTGTTCGTGGATACCTAACGGGTTCATCATGGAGAGATTATAAGAGTGGTGCTCGTGAGATTTGTGGTATTGCACTGCCTGATGGTATGCGTGAACACCAACGTTTCGAGAAGCCTATTATCACCCCTTCGACCAAAGCCGAAATTGGTGCACACGACGAGAATATCTCGAAGGAGGAGATCCTAGCACAAGGGCTTGTTTCGCCAGAGGATTATGCAAAGCTCGAAGAGTACACTATGGCTTTGTTTGAGCGTGGAAGCCAGATGGCCTCTGAGCGTGGTTTGATTTTGGTGGATACCAAATATGAGTTTGGTAAACGTGGTGATGAGGTCTATTTGATTGATGAGATTCACACTCCAGATTCATCTCGTTATTTCTATGCCGAGGGTTACCAAGAGCGTTTTGACAAGGGTGAACAACAACGTCAGTTGTCTAAGGAGTTTGTTCGTGAATGGTTGATGGAAAATGATTTCCAAGGACGTGATGGTGAGGTGTTGCCTGAGATGACTTCAGAGATTGTCTCTTCGATTAGCGAACGTTATATTGAGCTTTATGAGGTTATCACTGGCGAGACTTTTGTTCGTAGCGAGAGTGAGAATATTTTGGAGCGTGTCGAGAATAATCTTAAAAATATGATTGCTCGTTTCTAGGGGGCGAGGCTTTTATTGCTTTTATTGGGACTCGATTGCCAACCTCTTGGGTGGGTGATCGAGTTCTATTTTTTGGGGGGGCAGAGGAATTTCCAATTGCGATAGCGGAGATTTTGCCGCAAGGTAAAATCTCTACGGGGCGGACGGCTCCCACACGCTCCGAGCCCCGTAACCCTGAAGGCTTACGGGTCACACCGACAGCCGTCCGAGAACAAACCATTGCAAAACGCAAGTTTTGCGCTTTTAGAAGAGAGAGCGTTGATAGGTGTATGAGATTTTGAAGATGTCGCAGGGGGATCTGAAAGAGCATACTTTAGGTATGTGATCGTAAGAGCACACTGCGTTATCTTTAAAATATCGCCGCCTAGCAACGGTCTCTCGCCGCCTAGCAATGCTCTATCAAAAACAAGGCCGAATAACGATTGCTGGACTACTGCTTCTCCCCCTTACAAGTATCGAGATGTACTGGTGATATACCCCCCCTTTTAGAGTATATCGACATTGCTCGACACATAAGAAGCACAAATCTGCTCTCTAGTTATTCAGCCTTGATTGAGGTGCGACACGCCTTGGTGACTGCCACACACTGAAATGGTTAAGGCGAGGTGACTGGTTCAACTCCCTAGTGTTTCTCCCCCTTTAAATATTGAGTTGTGTTTGTTGATATACTCCCCCTTTTTAAAGTATATCCACTTCCTCAATACAAAGAAACACTAGATATAGGTCTCACCAGCCACTTTTGCCTTTTTTGGCTGGTGTAATAACGATCAAATTATTACACCACTTGTAGATTAGGCTAGATGACAGGATAATGACCTTTTTTGTTTCTCCCCCTTTTAGTGTCGAGGTGCTAAACAGATATACCCCCCCTTTAAAAGTATATCCCACATCACTCAACACAAAGAAACAAAAGACCCTAGACTCTCCAGCCACTTCGGCCTAATTTTTTGGCTAGTGTAGCAATAACCAAATCACTACACTAAGAGTAATTTGAGGCAAAATGACAGGCCTAGATTAAATTATTTCTCCCCCTTTTAGCATCGAGGTGTTCAAACAGATATACTCCCCCTTTAAAAGTATATCCCACATCACTCGACGCAAAGAAACAAAAGTCTCAATCCTGCCATTTTAGCCCCAAGAGTGTGATAACCGAAAAATAACACACTCCCTTTTGACTCTATCAACTACTCTTTTGTAGCTGGTATATCACGTACTAGGCGTACGAAATTATAGTATCTCTCTTCGCCTCCTTCGACAATCTGACCATTGTCGCTCTTAGAGTCGAAACGAACAGCACCTGCACCATGGAAGTCCTTACCCTCATTATTCACCGCACGTCCAAAAGCCACGTACCAAGCGAAATAGAATGGAGTACCTTTGCGGAATGAAGCCGAAGTACCAGTCCAATAGTAACCAAAGTCGTTATCACCTGCTTCGTTTACGAATGGAGTACAAGTAAAGATAGTGTCGATTGCTGCCTCTTGACGATCGCCTTTAGGAGCACGTTCGTAGTTGACAATACCTTGAAGTTCTTTGACGTTTGGAAGTCTCCAATCGCTATAACCTGCCAATGTTGCACCCTCGGCATAGACCAAAGCATCAACCCACTCAATACCTTTACCATTATCTTCTTTAGCCCACATCAAGCCGGTAGCTTGGTCGGAGATTGTACCATCGTTATTGTCGACAAATTTATTTACGCCATAGGTAGTACCACGCACGGCACGAACACGTTTTGCCATTGGGTTGTTCATCATCATGCCGCCACCTTGCCCGCCTTGACCTGCTTGTGGAGGTGCACCTTCTGGGCGTTGACCGCCTTGTTGTTGACCACCTGCTGGACGTTCAGGACGTTGACCATCTTGTCCACCTTGTGGAGCACCCTCTGGACGTTCAGGACGTTGACC
>JAWXTL010000055.1:0-8530 GCA_044433565.1 Rikenellaceae bacterium
GAGCCGTCCGCCCCGTAGAGATTTCCCTTCATCAGAAGGGAAATCTCCGCTGTCGCAATTGGGATTTATTACCTTAAAAAGAGATGGATTATTCTGGGACTCTGCTGGGTCTTTTCTGGGACTCTTGCTGGGTCATGTGCTATGAAATAGTACGGGGCTTCCGACGGGGGGAGCCGTCCGCCCCGTAGAGATTTCCCTTCTTACCGAAGGCAAATCTCCGCTGCCGCAATTGAACCATTTCACCCACCAATCCCATACACAACCAATAGGAATGATTTTTGCAAAACACACCAATGTATTTATCACCAAAAAACACCAAATAGTCCCCCAAGGATAGGTTTAATCAAAAATTAAGGTTGGAAAATTTGTTTTTGCAAAAAAAAATTCTGACCTTCGCTGATATTTGTTATTAAAAATTAATGAGTTAATAAGATGGAAAACAAACTCCAACAACTGACCGAAAAGTTGTATAGCGAAGGATTGGCCAAAGGTCGTGCACAAGCCCAAGAAGAATTAGAAGCAGCCCAAGCCAAAGGCGGAGCAATTATCGCTGCCGCTCAAGCCCAAGCCAACGCAATCACCCAAACAGCTAAAGATAAAGCCCAAGAGCTAATCAATAGTACTCAGGCTGAACTGCGCTTGATGGCCACGCAAATGACCTCAGAGTTGCACTCTGCAATCGAAAATATCATCACCGTCAAAGTTGCCACCTCGGCAACCGACTCGGCATGGGCAGATGGAGAGTTTGTTAAGTCGATGGTGCTCGATGCCGTCAAACGCTTTGACCCAAAAGCCGATCAACCAATAGAGGTTATCCTACCGGAGGCGGCCGACAAAGCACTCGTTGCGGCTCTTGCCAAAGAGTTTGCCCAAGGAGTAGAGGTGAGCCTAACTTCTCGTATCAAAACCCCACTGCGTATCGCCCCAAAAGATGGCGGTTACTATGTGAGTCTGACCAAAGAGGAGTTTAATGATCTGGTTTGCTCGTATATTCGCCCTGTGGTAGCGAAAATGCTATTCGAGAAGTAGCAACCCATTAGCTTACTTTATGAATTTACTATAAAGAGAGTAAGCGATTGATTTTGTAAAGAATTTTTAGTGTGTGACACCGCCCTGTTTCGAGGATCACCCCCAGTTTAGTCTGAGCACAAACGACAAGTGGGTCGGCGGGTCGCTCACATCACACAAAAGTATCTAAATGATAAATATTGAGAGCCTTAAAAAACTAAAAGCCAACAAGCAATACTATTGTCTAGTTGCGGGGCTTCCCGAATTGGGGCAAAAGGCGACTGCCGTTGAGTTGAATTTTGCGGAGCTACGTGCCGAGATCCAAGAGGAGGTCTCTCGTGGCGACCGTGAGACTTTGGCGTTGCTCTATACCTTCTATGATATATTGAATATTGTCAATAAGATTCATGGCACGGATCTGCCTCACAATTCGTTGGGTAATCTCAGCAGTGAGCAGCTTGTGTTGGAGATCGAGGATCAGGCGGACGACTCTTTCGTGTCGGGGTTGCCTGTGGAGTTGGCTCGTGTGCTAGAGAATTATAAGGAGGGCGAGGCGCAAGAGATCGAGGATGATCGTCAGGCGGTAACTCTCGAAACTTTGGAGTCGGAGCTTTGGCAATGTTATTACCGTTTGGCGGCTCGTAGTTCTTGTCGATTTATTCGACTTTGGAGTGCTACGGATCGTTCGATGCGCAATGTTATTGCAGCCGAGAAGGCTCGTCTTTTGGGGGTTGACCCCGTGCAGGTGATGGTTGGTGGCGGCGATGTCGTTGAGCAGATTGCTTCGTCGACGGCGGCCGATTTTGGTCTTCGTGGCGAGTTCGAGTATATCGAGGAGTTGTTGGATGTCACCTCTACGGTCGATTTCGTGGAGCGTGAGCACAAGATGGATCAGCTCAGGTGGTCGATTGCCGAGGAGCTTAGTGAGCAGAACTATTTTGACATTAATTTCTTGGGGGCATATCTGGTTCGATTGAATATATTGGAGCGATGGAGTTCGCTAAGTAAATCTTCGGGCGAGAGTCGCTTTAGGCAGATTGTCGAGAGTTTCACTTCGCAAGTGGAGTTGTAAGAGAGAGGTGTGATATAAACCAAGTAAAGAGAAAACATAAAAAAGATATAATATAATGAAGACAATAGGAGAGGTAGTAGGTATTATTGCCAACCTCGTGACAGTAAAGACTTTTGGGCCCGTGGCGCAGAATGAAATCTGCTTCATACAATTGGGGGAGACCCCTTTGATGGCCGAGGTTATTAAAATTAAGGGCGATGTTGCCTATGTTCAGGTTTTTGAGAGTACTCGTGGGCTCTCGTCGGGGACTAAAGTTGAGTTTCAGGGCAATATGCTTGAGGCGACTTTGGGCCCAGGTATCTTGACTCGTATCTATGATGGTTTGCAGAATGACCTCAAGAGTATGGAGGGTGTATTCTTGCAACGTGGATCTTATACGGCTCCTTTGGATATGGATTCCACTTGGGAGTTTACTCCTTTGGTTTCGCTAGGCGATAGTGTCGAATCGGGCAGCTGGTTGGGCTGGGTGCCTGAGGGATGGTTGGAGCATAAGATTATGGTTCCTTTTGCCTTGAAGGGTAGCTTTGTGGTGGATTGGATTGCGCCGAAGGGTAGTTTGAAGATTACGGATACGGTGGCTAAGATCAAGGACTCGCAAGGAGAGGTGATCGAGGTGAGTATGATCCAGAAGTGGCCTGTCAAGGTGGCTAATACAGCTTTTGCCGAAAAGCCACGTCCTCAGAAGATTATGGAGACTGGGATGCGTGCCATTGATACTTTCAACCCTATTGCCGAAGGTGGTACGGGCTTTATCCCAGGTCCTTTTGGTGCTGGTAAGACGGTGCTTCAACACGCTATCTCGAAACAGGCGGATGCCGATGTTATTATTATTGCGGCTTGTGGCGAACGTGCCAATGAGGTTGTGGAGACCTTTGTGGAGTTCCCCGAGTTGGATGACCCTCGCACGGGTCGTAAATTGATGGAGCGTACGGTGATTATCGCCAATACCTCGAATATGCCGGTTTCGGCCCGTGAGGCTTCGGTCTATACGGCAATGACTCTGGGCGAGTATTATCGCTCGATGGGCTATAAGGTTTTGCTACTTGCAGACTCGACCTCTCGTTGGGCTCAGGCTTTGCGTGAGATGTCCAACCGTTTGGAGGAGCTACCAGGTCAGGATGCCTTCCCGATGGATCTACCAGCTATTATTGCAGAGTTCTATGCTCGTGCCGGTTATGTCTACCTGCGTGGCGGAGCAACTGGTTCGGTGACCTTTATAGGTACGGTATCTCCTGCGGGGGGTAACCTAAAAGAGCCTGTTACGGAATCGACCAAAAAAGTGGCTCGTTGTTTCTATGCCCTACAACAAGGTCGTGCCGACTCAAAACGCTACCCTGCGATCGACCCACTAGAGAGCTACTCGAAATATCTGGAATATCCAGAAATCATGGAAGAGTTGGGTGTCAAATTTGGTGACGATTGGGTGTCGAAGGTGTTGCGCTCGAAAACCTTGGTTCAGCGAGGCAAAGAGGCGTATGAGCAGATCAATATCCTAGGTGACGACGGTGTGCCGGTGGAGTATCACGATCGCTTCTGGAAATCAGAGCTTATCGACTTCGTGATCCTTCAGCAAGACTCATTCGACAAGGTAGATGCCAACTGCCCGATGGATCGTCAACGTTATATGTTCGATTTGGTAATCAAAATCTGTGAATCAGAATTTAGCTTCGAGGATTTCGAGGAGTGTTCGGGCTTCTTCAAAAAGATGATTAACACCCTACGCCAGATGAACTATTCGGAGTTCGAGAGCGAGGATTTCAATCGCTATCTGGAGCAAGTCGAAGAGCTACGTAGCTCGAAACTAGTCTAGCAATTAACACACACAAAGAATAAACAAGAAAAGTAGAGATGAGTGCATTTCAAAAGATATATACACAACTGACCGCCTTGACCAAGGCGACAGTAACGCTTAACGCTCGTGGCGTGGCGAACGAAACACTGGCAACGGTCGATGGTCGTTTGGCTCAGGTGGTAAAGATTCAAGGAGAGAGTGTGACACTTCAGGTGTTCGAGGGGACAGATAATATTCCGACCAATGCCGAGGTTGTCTTTTTGGGTCACCCTCCGGTGTTGAAGGTTTCGGATGAGCTTTGCGGTCGCTTCTTTGATGCTTATGGTCGTCCACTAACGGGTGGTGAGATCCAAGGTGAGCTTCGTGAGACGGGAGGCCCTGCGGTGAATCCTTATCGTCGTAAGCAGCCTTCGGAGTTGATTGCTACGGGTATTGCAGGTATTGACCTTAATAATACTTTGGTTTCGGGACAGAAGATTCCTTTCTTTGCCGACCCCAACCAGCCATATAATCAGGTGATGGCGATGGTGGCACTACGTGCTCAGGTCGACCGTATTATCCTTGGGGGTATGGGTATGACCAATGATGACTATTTGTATTACAAACAGGTGTTTGACAATGCAGGTGCTCTTGACCGTATCGTGGCTTTTGTCAACACGACCGACAATCCTCCAGTGGAGCGTCTTTTGGTTCCGGATATGGCTCTTACGGCTGCCGAATATTTTGCTATCGACAAGAATGAGAAGGTTTTGGTCTTGTTGACCGATATGACCCTCTATTCGGATGCACTGGCTATTGTCTCTAACCGTATGGATCAGATCCCATCAAAGGACTCTATGCCGGGCTCTTTGTATTCGGATTTGGCTAAGATCTATGAGAAGGCGGTTCAGTTGCCTTCGGGTGGTTCGATCACTATCCTAGCGGTAACGACTCTTAATGGTGGCGATATTACTCATGCCGTGCCAGATAATACGGGTTATATCACCGAGGGACAGTTGTTCTTGCGTAACGACTCCGAGATTGGTAAGGTTATTGTCGACCCATTCCGTTCGTTGTCTCGTCTGAAACAACTCGTAGTGGGTAAGAAAACTCGTGAAGATCACCCTCAGGTGATGAATGCCGCAGTACGCTTGTATGCCGATGCCGCAGGAGCACGTACCAAACTCGAAAATGGTTTCGACCTTTCGGACTACGACAACCGTACCCTAGCCTTTGCCAAAGAGTACTCGAACGACCTATTGGCAATCGACGTAAATATCCCAATCGAGCAGATGCTAGATCGTGGATGGTCGCTCTTTGCCAAACATTTCTCGCCCGAGGAGGTGGCAATCAAAGAGAGTATAATGGAAAAATATTGGCCTAAAGAACAAGCATGATAAAGTATCAATTCAACAAAACAGCCCTAGGCGATCTTGGCAAACAACTCAAGATGCGTGAACGTGCCCTTCCTACGATCAAAAGTAAGGAGTCGGCACTGCGTGGAGAGGTCAAAAAAGCCAAAGATACCGCCTTGGAACTCGATCATCAGCTACAAAAGCTGATGAAGGAGTATGACTATATGGTCGAGCTATGGTCGGAGTTTGATACGGCACTTATTCGGGTCGAGGATGTTGAGTTGGGTGCTCAGAAGATTGCAGGAGTGATGATCCCTGTGCTTGAGAGCGTGAAGTATTCGACCAAGCCCTACAACCTGTTTTCGGCTCCGATGTGGATTTCGGATGGTGTCGAGATTCTCAAATCACTAGCCAAGATCGGATTGGAGCGAGAGGTCTTTTTCCGTCGTCAGGCTCTGCTGGAGTTTGCACGTAAGAAGACAACACAAAAAGTAAACCTCTATGAGAAAGTTCAGATCCCAGGATACCAAGAGGCTATTCTGAAGATCAAACGCTTCCTAGAGGATGAAGAGAACCTTAGTAAATCGGCACAGAAGATCGTCAAGAGCCGTATCGAAGAGGGAGCATAACCAGTAAGAGGGAGCATAACCAGTAAATGGGTGCATAACCAAACAGAATTTTTAAAAAAAAAGAATAGGAGAAAAGTAGCTATGATAGCACCTATGACACGATACCAATTTCTGATCTATCACCAAGATCTCCAGATGTTTTTGGAGGGATTGCGTGAGGTTGGGATGATGGAGATAACCACCACCTCTTGGCGTGGCAACCAGTCCGAACACGAGATGTTTGAGACCTCGGAGCACTATAAGCGTGTGGTCAAAGAGATGCGTTCTCTGGCAGCCAAATCCCCAGCGGGGGTTGATTCGCCTGTTGGTGTTGAACTTCCGATTCAAGCTGATGAGATTGTTCGTCTTTGGGATAGCACCTCAGCCTCGGTTGTGGAGCTGAACTCTCGGATTGAGAGTTTGCAACATGAGCTTGGGGAGCTTCGTCTTTGGGGGGAGTTTGACCCTTCTTTGATTTCCTCGCTTTCATCGCATGGTCTAACCCTTCATTATTATAAATGCCTTACGGGAGATTTCAAGGCTCAATGGGCTGAGCAGTACCCTTTGCAGATCGTCTCGCAAGAGGATAAGATGACCTATTTTGTGGTGGTCTCTTCGCCCGAGAGTCCCGTTGGTGTGATTTCGGCTTCGGTGGTAACTGCCCCCGAGATGTCGGCTTCGGCTATGGAGCAGTTGATTTCGACTTTGCATCGAGAGGTCGAGACTTGTGAGTCACGTTTGGCTTCTCTTGCCCCTTCGGTCGAGGTTGTTGCTCAGGCTCAATATTCGGTTCAGGAGGCATTTGAGCTTAGCCGTGCAACACATGGCGGTGAGCGTTTGGCGGATGATACTATTGTCCTTTTGGAGGGATGGTGCGAGAGTGCTAACGACTCGCAGATTGTTGCTTTTGCCGAGTCAGAGCAGGTCTACTACCAAAGCGAGAAGGCACGTGAGGAGCATAATCCTCCGGTGAAGCTTAAAAATAACTTCTTTGGGCGACTTTTTGAGCCTATCGGTGCTCTGTATATGATGCCTCGTTATAATGAGTTGGATTTGACATTCTTCTTTGCCCCGTTCTTTATGATCTTCTTTGGGATGTGTTTGGGCGATGCAGGATATGGAATGGTGTTTATTCTGGCACTACTGATATTTTGGAAAAAGATCCCTGCTAAATTTAAAGATTTCGGATGGTTGGGGTTGTTTTTGAGTAGTTCGGCAGTTGTGTTTGGTCTGCTTACGGGTAACTGCTTTGGTATTGTCCTATTTGAGGTCGAAGCCTTGGCACCACTACGCAATATGATGCTTTTGAGCGACTCCAACACGGTATTCGACTTCTCGGTCGTGCTTGGTGCCGTGCAGGTGTTGTTTGGTCAGATTTTGCGTGTATTCAACCGAATCAAACGAGGAGGAGCATTCGTCTATGGCGTATCAAGCCTTGGATGGGTGATACTATTTATCTCGCTAATTGTAGCAAACTTCACAGAACAAACCGAGGCTTTGTGGTTTAATATATCATTGATAGTATCGGGCATAATGATCCTCTTTTTTGCCAACCCAAAAGCGAATATATTTGTCAGCTTCGGCTCGGGACTATACAGCGTATATGAGATGGCAACAGGAGTAATCGGTGACTTGATCTCTTATGTACGTCTATTTGCCGTAGGACTATCGGGGGCAATCATTGCTCAGGTATTCAACGAATTGGCATTCGGATTGAGCCCAGATATAATAGTGTTGCGTCAAGTGATGATTCTCTTGATTCTTTTGGCAGGACACGGACTGAATATCTTTTTGAGTACCCTAGGGGCATTTGTACACCCTGTGCGTTTGACCTTTGTGGAGTTTTTCCGCAATGCAGAGTTCGAGGGAGGAAGCCGAAAATTCGCACCCCTGCGCAGAGTAAAAGATAACGAATAGAAAAAAAACAATAAATAATAATAACTAAAAAACAAAAAAACAATGGAACCAATTTTTCTTGCCTATCTAGGTATTGCAGCAATGTTAGGTTTATCGGGTATCGGTAGCTGTTATGGCACCACAATCAGCGGTAGTGCTGCTGTGGGAGCTATGAAAAAGAACAAGGGAGCATTTGGTAGTTATATGATTTTGTGTGCGATGCCTTCGACACAAGGTCTTTATGGCTTCTTGGGCTACTTCTTGTTGAAAGGAGCACTAGTACCTGAGATCTCTATGGTTGCTGGAGCTGCCATTTTTGGCGTTGGCTTGGCTTGTGGTATCGTATGTCTTTTCAGCTCTTTGCGCCAAGGACAGCTATCGGCTAGTGCTATTTCGGCTATTGGTGGTGGACACGATGTGTTCGGTAACTCTATGATTCTTGTTGCATTCCCTGAGCTTTATGCTATTTTGGGTCTTGCAGCTGTATTCTTTGTGAGTGCCGCTATCTAGCCATTAGGATCATTTTTGATCTTCTTCTTTGGGATCGTCTGTTGTTATCTTCCTATATTTGGGAGGGGCAATAGACGATCTCTTTTTATGAGGGGGCGCAAAGAATTATTGGTGAAGATATGGTATTGTTCTCGGACGGCTGTCGAGAGTGCTGTGCGTAGCACGGGGCTCCCGACGGGGGGGAGCCGTCCGCCCCGTAGATTTTTCTGGCGAAAAATCCGCTGTCGCAATACCTTATAAGAGATTGATTATTCTGGGACTCTGCTGGGTCTTTTCTGGGACTCTTGCTGGGTCATGTGCTATGAACATA
>JAWXTL010000056.1:0-3986 GCA_044433565.1 Rikenellaceae bacterium
GTATCTAGCCATGCAAAACCTCGCCCTAGAGTCTGGACTTTTAGTTCGCCATCACCCAAGAACTCTTGATTGACAGTGGTAATCTCTAACTCGCCACGAGCCGAAGGTTTTATGTTTTTGGCTACCTCCACCACTTTATTTGGGTAGAAATAAAGACCAACTACCGCATAGTTTGATTTTGGAGCGGCTGGTTTCTCTTCGATCGAGAGGCAGTTACCCTCTGTGTCAAATTCTGCCACGCCATATCGCTGGGGATCTGCTACCCAGTAACCAAATACCGTAGCTTTGTTCTCTTCTTTGACCGTGCGTACCGATTCTGCTAAACGTCTGGTGAATCCACTTCCATAGAATATATTATCACCCAATACCAAGCAGACTGAATCGTCACCGATAAACTCCTCGCCAATAATAAAAGCCTGTGCCAATCCATCTGGCGATGGTTGCTCTGCATATTCAAACTTTACTCCCAGATCCGAACCGTCGCCTAGTAGTCGACGAAATCCATCAATATCCTGTGGAGTAGAAATGATAAGAATCTCACGGATTCCAGCCAACATCAGCACCGATATTGGATAGTAAACCATGGGCTTGTCGTAGATCGGCAGTAATTGCTTACTAACACCTTTGGTGATAGGATACAGACGAGTCCCTGATCCACCAGCTAGTACGATTCCTTTCATTTATAGTTTATTCGCTGTGATTTATATTTTCGCCTTGGGGTGAACTTTCACCTTTTGCTTTTTTTGAATATTCTTTCGCTTTGTCGCTACTTGATTGGCTCTAGGAGCTCTATATCGACTATTGGCATTTCGACCATTGCAAATCCAGCAAGATCAATTAGCACCTTTTTGGATCTTGACCCTTTGGGTCTGCATAGTACTCCTTGGTAGCCTTCGTATTGCCCTGAGATGACTCTGACTTTTGTACCCTCACTGATTATTTGCTTGTTTAGTGCTGTGTCGACATAACGCACTTTTTCGTGTGCATCTGCTACCACCTGCATAAACTCTCTCATAGCCCTGTCGTCTACTATGATTGGTTCTAATACATCTGCTCGACCTTCGCTCTTAACTAGCATATTGTGCAGATAGTCTATCTTGCCTTTTGCTTTTTCGAGTTCTATTTGGTCTGCCAGAACGAATATTAGGTTTGGGATTGCCGCTGTGGGTACTATTTTGTTTCGGCCTTTGATTTTTACTTTTTTGTAATATACTGGAACGAAGCTTTCTATTGATAGAAGTTTGAGATTTTCTTTTGCTTTGAGAGCTTTTCCGTACGAAGCTTTCATTGCATACCACACTTGGCTAGTTGTTTTATTGACTATTGTATATGCCATTTATGTGATTGAGATCCGTTCCTTGGTTTCAATTTGGCACAACTGGTAGACTCTGATACGAATGTATATTACACAGTATCAGTCAGTTATGCGCCTCTATCTTCTAATATCACACTTCCTCTGTCAGGTTACAGATAAGTATAATTAATCCTATTTATCTCGCAAATGAGTAAATTAATTTGCCTCAAAGGTATGAAAAATATATCTACAAGCCAAATATTAGACAATTATAAAAGAAAATAAATAGCTCGCTGGGTTGCAGGGTTTACGGTAACGTTTGGCGTTTATCTGATTTTACCCTTTGCTAGGGTTGTCTAAGATGCACTCTATTAGTGTTATACATCTTTTGAACGGGTGATTCGTCTACCAATTTTTCACCTCGAAATGAACCTAAAAGAATTTCAACCAAATAGCAAAATTTTTCGCACAAAAAAGAGAGCACCACGATCATCCAAGATCTAAAGTGCTCCCTAAAGAAAACCCCCGCTCTGCAATCAAAAAATTGGCAGCGAAAAGGCTATAATTTATATCAACTTATTTGATACGCTCATAATACTCACGAGTGCGAGTGTCAACACGGATTTTTTCGCCATTTTGGATAAACAACGGAACACGAATTGTAGCTCCTGTTTCAACCTCGGCTGGTTTCAATGCGTTGCTCGATGCTGTATCACCTTTAAGACCTGGCTCGGTATAGACGATCTCCATCTCAACCAAGGCTGGAAGCTCGGCAGTAAGTACCATCTCTTTCTCGGTGTGGAACATAACCTCTACAACCTGACCCTCTTTCATCAAATCAGAGTTGGTGATAAGGCTACGCTCAATCTGAATCTGATCGAATGTCTCGGTGTGCATAAAGTTACATCCCATATCATCCTCATATAGATATTGATAAGGGCGACGCTCTACACGTACTGGTTCGATTGCTACACCTGCTGTAAAGGTGTTGTCGATTGTACGACCAGTCTCGATATTTTTGATCTTTGTACGCACGAAAGCAGGACCTTTGCCTGGTTTTACGTGTTGAAATTCTACTACTACATAGGTCTTGCCATTGAACTCAATGCACATACCATTTTTCAAATCTGCTGTTGTTGCCATTTTTTATAAAATTATCTTGTTTTTAATTATCTTTTTTGTGCCGACCTTCTCTTTTCTTTGGTCAATCGAGGGGCAAAGGTAACTATTTGACCTTGATTTTGCAACTACTTCAATAAATTATAAATCTCTCAATAGCAATATTTCACCTTGTTGAAGCTCTCCTAGAGTTAGAGTTAGAGCTTGTGGTATAGTCTACCTTTGCTTGTGTAGATTAGCCCTTTGATCTCTAGCATTGTTAGTATTGCGCTTGTTTTGGCTACTGATTCGTTGGCGTGATATGCTATATGGTCGATACTTGTGGGTTCACTTTCGGGTATTACGCTGTAAACTTTTAGCTCCTGGGGGGTTAGGCTCTCGAGGATTGCGACTCTTTGATCGGTGGCGGACTTTTTGGGTTTGGCGTTCCAATTCATTAGCTGGGCAATATCATCGAACGACGAAAGGATATGTGCTCTTGATGATTTTAGCAGCTCTATATTTCCCTCGAACCCCACCTGATCGGTGGCACTTGGGGGTGTGAAGACCTCTCGGTCGTAGCCGTTTGCTAGGTCGGCGGTTACCATTGCTCCTCCTTTTGTTGCGCTTTGGAACATAATGGTCACGCTCGATAGACCTGCTATGATTCTGTTTCGTGAGACGAAGTGCCCTCTTGATAGGGGTGTCATTGGTGGCATTTCCGAGATTAGTGCACCCCCTTGGTTGACTATTCGTCGGGCTAGGGAGTGGTGCGAGGTTGGGGTTATCTGGTCGACAAACCCAGGTAGGACAGCTACGGTTGGGATATTCGCCTCTAGTGCAGCTAGGTGTGATGCTCGGTCGATCCCAAGTGCTAGTCCACTTACTATCGAGACTCCAATGCCTGATTGGGCTGCTTGGGTTATGATTTGGTTTGTTAGTTTGAGTCCTGTTCCGTTTGCGTGGCGTGTTCCTACCGAGCTTATCGCATAGGGATTTGATAGCACTTGGTGGTTTCCTCTGACAAATAGCACTGCTGGGGCATCGCAACATTCGCCCAATAGGGGTGGATAGAGCTTGGAGCCTTTGGCTATTATGTCGACACCAGTATCTTTGGTTTGATCTATTATCGCTTGTGCTCTGGCGAGTGCTCCTTGGCAGTTTGCCTCTATCGACCTTGCCACTAGCGATGGGATTCCTAGGGAGGTCAATTGCGCTCTCGAACAACGAAAGAGGTCGTCAATCGAGACCTCTAGTTCTAGTAGAGCGTGGGTTGTTTTTAGTCCAACGTGTGGAATTAGGGTTAGTGCTAGGAGTTGTTGTGCACTGTTGGTGGTTGCCATATATCTCTTTTTTTCGGTGGGCGAGGTTCGGTTTTTGGGCTAGGCTCTCGGGCTATCAGCCCCTGCACTACCAAAGTAGCACATGACCCAGCAAGAGTCCCAGAAAAGACCCGAGAGTCCCAGTACAATCAATATCTTCTAAGGTAATAAATTCCGAATTGCGACAGCGGATAATTTTCCTTTGGAAGGAAAATTATCTACGGGGCGGACGGCTCCCCCCGTCGGGGTGCCCCGTACTACTAAAGTAGCAC
>JAWXTL010000056.1:3996-8485 GCA_044433565.1 Rikenellaceae bacterium
CACCGACAGCCGTTCGGAGAACACTCCATATCTTCGTGGAAATCCCCTACAACGAGAAAGCCTCTTTCAACATATCAACCGCATCCAAACGCTCCCAACCAAAGAAGACTACCTCACGACCATCGACTGTCTGGGTGTAACTCTCACGCCCGAAGTGACCATAGGCTGCCGTAGGACGGAAGATCGGGTTGTGCAATCCAAAACGTTCGACAATCTTGGCTGGACGCAAATCAAATAACTCACCAATCTTCGAGGCAATCTCGCCATCACTCATCGCAACCTTAGAGCGTGAGAAGGTGTTGACAAAGATACTTACCGGACGTGCCACACCAATTGCATAGGCAATCTGAATCTGGATCGAAGGGGCGATACCTGCCGCCACCATATTCTTGGCAATGTGACGTACAGCATAGGCTGCCGAACGATCGACCTTCGATGAATCTTTACCCGAGAAAGCTCCACCACCGTGTGCTCCACGACCACCATAGGTGTCGACAATAATCTTACGTCCTGTCAAACCTGTATCTCCAGCTGGGCCTCCGATAACGAATTTACCCGTTGGGTTGACGTGCAAGATATAATCATCGTGGATCAAATCTAGCAGTTGGTCGCCACTCTCAGCCAAACGAGCCTTGACACGTGGCATCAAAATCTCGACAATATCTCGTCGGATCTGCTCCAACGAAGCCGACTCATCATGCTGTGTCGAGATAACAATCGTATGAACACGCTGTGGAATATTATCATCCGAATACTCAATGGTTACCTGTGATTTGGCATCAGGGCGCAGATAAGTAATCTCCTTTGCCTCACGACGCAAAGCCGAAAGCTCCTGAAGGATAATATGCGACAGGGTAATGGTCGACGGCATATAACTTGCCGTTTCGTTGGTAGCAAAACCAAACATAATACCTTGGTCACCAGCTCCTTGTTCGTCTTGTTCTTCTCGCTCTACTCCTTGGTTAATATCTGGTGATTGTTCGTGAATAGCCGAAAGGACACCACACGAATTGGCCTCGAACATATATTCAGCCTTATTGTAACCAATATGCGAGATCACCTCACGCACACAGGCTTGAATATCGACATACGCCTGAGATTTCACTTCGCCACTTACCACTACAAGTCCTGTGGTACATAGGGTTTCACACGCCACTTTCGAGTTTGCATCCTGCGAAAGAAACTGATCGAGGATTGCATCTGATATTTGGTCGGCAACCTTGTCTGGGTGCCCTTCAGAGACTGACTCTGATGTAAAAAGATAACTCATTTTTTGTTATTTGTTTTTTTATTTGTCGTCGATGATACATTTCTGGGGGGTATCATCTATCTGTTTTCTGGTTTTGTCTCTGATAGCATTATAGCATATCACCTAGTCCGCTATCGGTTGCCCATTGATATTTTGTGCGGTATGTTGCATAGGTTTCGGGCTCTGTTGTACGAGGGATATAGCATGACATTCCGCAATGTTCGTTGATGGTGATCGTACCTAGCACCTTGGCGGTTGCCGCCTCATAGAGTACCGCCTGAGACATTGCCTCGGCACAATCACTATACAACTCGTTGTCGCCCCATGTTGAGCGCACAAAATTGGTTAGATCATAGAATATATCGTTCAACGAGGTTGAGCTACGTCCGTATTGTTGCATCCCATAGAACTCGACTGTGGGTTGAGGCTCGACTAGTGCATTGATGGCACTTGCCACCTCCTCTAGCTTTTTGGTCTCGACCACCGAGATCGTTGCACTCTGCATAACAGACGACGACATACTATTGTAGTAGTCATAATATGATTTCGCCATCTGAATCGTGCACTCCTCATCGCCAAACATATAAGGCACGACCGAGGTGTAAAGCGCACCATAAGAGAGCACTTCGGCTGCCGACGAGATAACATATTTGGTTACATCACGCAATTCGTAAAGAGCTTCGACCGAGGCCATGTGACACGCATCGAAGTAGATATATTCAAATTCCAGCCCTTCGAGAATAGTTGGTAGATCATACATCTCCACTTCGTTCGATGAATAGTAGTTTGATCCGAACGAACGGAGCATTGAGTTTTCGGAGCTAGTTGATTCGAGTAGTATCTCAAGGCGAGATTGCACCTGAGGTTCTTCTTCGAGGGAGCTTACCAGAGTTAGTTCTGAGCTTTTCAGAGGAGTAGAGACATCATTTGGCAGCCATCCTGTGCCATGCGACCAAACAAAAAGCCCATAGCTAGGAGCAGGAGAGAGGCTTTGCACTTGATCTATCACCGAGCGGAAAAAGTCGCCATCGCAAGGGTCAATCGCCGAAGAGTACTCCTCGATCACCTCGCTATTGATTACCGATGAGTTGTCGTCGGCCGATATGCGATAGAGCGTATTGGTGTTATTTGAACCGTTGTAGAATACATAGAGTTCTCCTTCGATCTGGTCGTCCCAAGCACTTTCCATCTCGTTTATATCCTCTTTTGCATAGGAGCTCAGGTTGTTATTGGCGATAATATAGACTAGCACTGTGCGATCTATGTTACCCGGAGTGGGGGTAGGATCACTCGACTGGCAACCTGTGGCGATTGTCAGTAGGCTAAATAGCATAGATAAAAGTTTGACTCTCATGGCTAAAATAAAACTAAGGTATGGGTTCTAAAAACGGCACAAAGGTAACAATTATTAGGTGATTTATTGCTCTTTGCGGCTGTAAATTATATTTTGAACGTTTGAATGGTTGGTTTTGGTACAAATCTACTGCCGTTTTTTAGATTGTTTGTGGGGCATTGGTTGCAAGGTGTATGGGAGATTATTGTTTCTCGAAGATATGGTATGTTCTCGGACGGCTGTCGGTGTGGCACGTAAGCCTTCAGGTTTACGGGGCTCCCGACGGGGGGAGCCGTCCGCCCCGTAGATTTTTCTGGCGAAAAATCCGCTATCGCAATTCGGATTTATTACCTTAGAAGATATTGATTGTTCTGGGACGCTCGGGTCTTTTCTGGGACTCTTGCTGGGTCTTGTGCTATGTAGAGATTTTACCTTGCTGCGAAAAATCCGCTATCGCAATTGGAAATAGCTCCCCCGAAAAGATCAAAGTTCTCTCTAGGATACCGTGGCGCAAAGTCCCAGCTCTCTGACCTGCTCGGCAATAGCCTCTAGCTCCTCCCGCTCAACCTTGACCAATCCCGAGAGAGGAGTGTCACGGTCAATAGAATAAAGCATCACCTGAGATGGTGAAATCTGTCTCAAAGCATCCAACCAAGCCGAAACCTCCGCCTGTTGAGTGTTGTCAATAGCCTGACCATCAACAACCCCACGCAAGAACATAGTCTGAATAACAAACTCCCCCGAAAAACTCCCTAAAAGCTCAATCTGTCGCTCAATACTACGTGGAGAATTAGCCCGATTCAACAATTGCTGAGTCCCCAATATAGCAGAGTCAAATTTCAAAATATTCTGATCGACCATCTCCAAAGCACAGTGTACAGACTCCCGATCAATCATAGTAGCATTGGTCAAAACAGCAATCCGAGCCCTAGGAGCAAGACGATCACGGAGCGAAATAGTCTGCGTGATAATCTGCTCAAAGCGTGGGTGCATAGTAGGCTCACCATTTCCGGCAAAGGTAATATAAGAGGGCAACTCACCCTGGCTCTGCATCTCTTGCAAAGCCAAGGTGAGTTGCTCTATTACATCTTCGGGCGCATTGAAATGCCCCCCCCTGTGATCCCCGTTCCAGCCACATTCGCAATAGATGCAATCGAAATTACACAACTTAGCATGTGGGTCGAGAAGATTTACCCCCAAAGAGATACCCAAACGACGACTCTTGATAGGGCCAAAGATAATTTTTTCAAAAAGTGAAGTTGCCATGTCCCTTTGCGCTCGGTTAGATCAGTTTCTCTTATAGTATCAACATAGCGTCACCGTATGTACCAAAACGGTAACCCTCTTTTTGGGCTATATCATATAGCTCTTTGGTCTTTTCGTAACCCACAAATGCCGAAACCATCATAAGCTGTGTTGAGTATGGCAGGTGGAAATTGGTGACCATTGAGTTGGCGATCGAAAATTCGTAGGGTGGGAAGATAAAGCGGTTTGTCCATCCGTCGAATGGCTTTAGGGTGCGGTTTGATGATACCGAACTCTCTAGGGCTCTCATAGTGGTAGTACCTATGCAGCACACTCGGCGTGAGGCCTCTTTTGCCGAGTTGATTATGTCGGCTGTTTGCTCTGAGATAAAGGCTTGTTCCGACTCCATTTTGTGTTTGGTTAGATCCTCGACATCCACTTTGCGGAAGTTTCCTAGCCCAACGTGTAGGGTTAGGTGTGCTTGTTTCACGCCTTTGATTTCTAGCCTTTTGAGCAGGTGTTTGCTAAAGTGCAGACCTGCTGTTGGAGCTGCCACGGCTCCTTCGTTTTTGGCATAGATGGTTTGGTAGCGTTCTTGGTCGATTGGCTCTACTGTCTCACGTACCCAACGTGGGAGTGGCATCTCTCCCAATTTGTAGAGT
>JAWXTL010000057.1:0-8416 GCA_044433565.1 Rikenellaceae bacterium
GCATCAACGACATGCCCCCGCAATACTAGGAGCATCTTTTGAGATTTGGGCAGTTGCCACAAATGAAGACAACACAACGAGTGCCGTCAAAAGGAAATTTTTTAACATGAAAATTGTTTTTTAGTTTGTTTTAATTTGTAAGAATCTTTTTTTTGTGCTACCAGTGATTAGTAGCAGCGACTAGTTGCCCCTAGAAAATTTGCACACACAACAACCACGAATGTAACAACCCCAAAGTCCAAGAATCCAAAGATAGAGCTCAAACCAAGAAAAATCACGTCGCACAGGGCATACCACCCCCACATGAAGTAGACAAATTAGGCAATAGAGCAAACAGGAGGCCCCCTAAACAATCGAGCAGAACCACCAAAAATAGAAATGCACCAACTCGACAAAGCAACCACAAAAAGTGACACAAAAGTCGAAAGCAAACCCTCGAAAGCAAAACAAACATCATCCAGCTGCACAAAAGAGCCTTGGGCAGCAATCGAAAACAGTTCGTCAGCCGAGTGAGTGTGGTCTTCGTCGGAATAAGGATGCGAATGGACAACCTTCACATCATCTACAATATGGATATGCGTATAGAAATGTGTCGAAGTCCAATAGCCAAGAAACAAAAACAACAAGGCGAAACCCGAAAAGAGCAAAAATAATCTTCGCAGATTACCCCCACTAGCCAGAGCTACAACCCAATTGTTCTTATGTTTGTGACCAAAAATCATAGAACAAAGATATGAAAGAAAAACGAATAAAACAAAATTTTTACAAAACTACAACAAATGACTACTCCACCCCCTATGAATATCGAAGAAAAAAGACCTCCAAATACCAAATAAAAGGTAAATGGAGGTCTATTAAAATCAGATATTTAAGATCTCATAAACTAACGTCTAGCAGAGCTATTAAACAACTTCTGAGCCTTCAACAAATTACGAGATTGAAGAACCATAGTCTTAGTCTCATTGATAATCGAAAGATAAAGAATCGAACCACGAGAAGAGGTATCCTTGTCAATCACACGACGAACCTGATTCTTAGTGGCCTCGACCAAAATGCCAAACAACTCGTCTCGCTGCATCAAAGTCTCATCCAAGTCATCATAGTTGTTGCTCTTGAGCATCTGATTGATCTTAATATAAATAGAATCAACATGACGACCAATATTACGAAGATCGGCAATCTGCTCAGGAGTCAAACGTGAATGAAGATTATTAATATGATCAAAGCTAGGAACGGTAATATGCAACAAAGCATTAGCAACCTCACCCAAGTAATCAATAACCTGAACATAGAAGTGACCTACCTCAATATTATTAGCCTGAAGTTTCTTAATAATAGGCAACAACTGCATCTTCTTCTCCTCGGCAGCACTATGCATCTCACGAGTCTCACGAACCATCTGCTTCAACAAACGCAAATCCTCATTGACAAGACCAGTCAAAGTATCATTATAAACCGAAATAATGCGCTGCATAGATTCACAAATATCCTCATTTGCCTTCTCTATGACAGCCATCTCGAAAGAGGTCGACTGAGTTGACACAGACTCTTTCTTCTGCTGACGACGCTTATAAAGAATCTTGCTCTGGATCAAAATCACAGCACAAACAATAGCCAAACCATAAATAGCCCACTCCTGTGCCGAAATCAAAATAAGAGCAATCAAGAACGCAACCGTAAAGGCAATAATAGCAGTCATAAACCAACCACCAATAACAGTCAAAACACCAGTGATACGGTAAACAGCACTCTCACGTCCCCAAGCACGATCCGAAAGAGAAGTACCCATAGCAACCATAAAAGTTACATAGGTGGTCGATAGTGGCAACTTCAAAGAGGTAGCAATAGCAATCAAAATAGAAGCCGAAGTCAAATTGACAGTAGCACGAATCAAATCGAAAGGTGCCTTGTCGGCATCATTATCCACCACAGGAGTAAAACGCTTATTAACAAAATTCTGAACCGAGCGTGGAGCCCACTTCATATACTGCTGATTGAAACGATAAGCACTCTTAACCAAAACACGAGACAAAAGAGTAGAACCAAAACGCTCATCACCATTGTCCTGACGAGCCAAATTAATCTCGGTCTCGGTCACCGTACGTGCCTTCTTAGAGAACCAAAGAGTAACAATCATAATCAGACCAGCAATAATCAAATACAAAGGCTGAACAGTAACATCACCCTCCAAAGCCGACATCTTCAGGGTAGCCAAATCACCACCCGCCGCAACATGAGCCGAAGCAATATCATAGGAGCTAACACCAGCCATCGAAACCCCAATAAAGTTCACAAGGTCATTACCCGCAAAAGCCAAAGCCAAAGAGAGAGTACCTGCCAAAACAGTAATCTTTAGGATATTCAATCTAAACAAATATTGACAAACAGCCATAAGCAAAGTCCAAACAACCATACTTCCAGCCAAGATCAAAAAAGTATTCTCCGACAAGAAAAGTTTAGCATCGGCATTCATCAAACTAGTATCCTTCAAACCCTTGAACACCGCAAAATAAGAGATCGCCGTAAGAGCAAAACCACACCAAAGAGCACCAATATACTTCACTGTCTTCTTGTAACTAAAGGTAAAGATCACACGAGAGACAAACATCACAATAATACCCGTAGTAAACGAAATCACCACCGAGAGCAAAATACCCGAAATAATGCCCAAAGCCTTAGAAGCATTGATATAATCAACCAAAG
Source organism: Rikenellaceae bacterium (assembly GCA_044433565.1). Taxonomy (GTDB): domain Bacteria; phylum Bacteroidota; class Bacteroidia; order Bacteroidales; family Rikenellaceae; genus Mucinivorans. Next base: position 2,704 of record JAWXTL010000057.1, read on the forward strand.
AACCACCCGAGCTCCAGATATTAGTCAAAGCCACGGCAACAGCAGCACCCATCAACTCGAAAACCAAAGAGACAGTAGTAGAAGTTGGAAGACCAATAGAGTTGAATGTATCAAGCAAGATAACATCGGTAAACATCACCGCCAAGAACAAAAGCATCACATCATGGAAAGTGAATTGTCCAGGGAAGAAAATACCGCTACGGGCAACCTCCATCATGCCAGTCGAAAAGACAGCTCCAATCAAGATACCCACCGAGGCGATAAGCATAATCGTCCAACGAGGGGCAGCTTTCGACCCGATAGCTGAGTTAAGAAAGTTTACAGCGTCATTTGAGACACCAACAACCAAGTCTGATACGGCAAGAGCCATTAGAATGGTCAGGATTACGACGTAAATAGAATCCATTGTTTTTTATTTAATTTATTGATTTAGTTTTCTTCTTAGATCATAAGGGGTGACAATCGGGGCGCATCACCTGTGGTTTATACATTAGAGCAATGTCAATGCCTCACGAATAAGGTTTTCGGGAGTGATTGTTGGGTTTTGGTTATAAATTTTTCGAGCTATTTTTTCGGTCGAGGCTTTATTGAAGCCCAAAACCATCAATGCCGAGATTGCCTCTTGAAGATTTTCGCTGGATGGGGTCTCAAGATTTGGGGTGGTGAATGTATCATCGAGATCAATCGACAACACATTGAGTACTTTGCTTTTGAGCTCCAGAACAACACGTTCGGCTGTTTTGGCACCTATACCTTTTGTCTTTTGGATTGCCGCTACGTTTGCCGTAGCAATCATATTGGCCAATTCCGATGGTGAATAGGTCGAAAGCATAATTCGAGCCGTATTGGCTCCAATGCCCGAGACCGAAATCAACAGCCTAAATAGCTCTCGCTCGGTGGGCGTAGCAAAACCATAGAGAATCGTAGCCTCCTGTTGCAGGACATAAGAGTGGATAAGCAATTTTACTTGCTCCTTGGCCTCGATCTCTTTGTGGGTTTGCAGTGAAATATTAATAAAATAGCCCACACCAGCTGCTTCGACTATGGCGGCAGTTGGTGTGAGCGATTGTAGTTTACCTGTAATGTATTCGTACATCTATTATTTAGTACACGTTTTTTAGAATTGTCAAGGTACTAACTGAAACTTGGTATCAGGCAGGTTTTATTTTTTGCTTTTAGCAAGTGATTCTTCGTAACGAGCATTTAGAACCATCAATACTTCACTTGTAATATCAAGGGCAGGATCAGCGATAATCACTGGGCTACCTCCCATTGTTTGAAGGATCATGCTATAACCTTTCACTGCGTTATATTCATTAAGGTAATCTAGGATTTCTTTAGAAACCTGCGACGACATTACCATTTGTGCTTCGCTGAGTTCGGCAGCTGTTTTCTCTTGATATTGAGAGATCTCTTGTTGTTTCTTTTGCAGACCCTCTTCGATCGAAGTTGCTTGATAGCGAGTTACAAGACCTTTTTGCACTTTCTCTTGATATTCGGCCACCTCACGCTCTAGTCCAGCCACTTTGGTTTGCAGTTGTTTTTGAGCCGCAGCTTGCTTCTTGTTAAATTCGTCGTTTAGATCCATAAACAGACCATAAGAATTCATAACCGAGTCCATACGGATAAAGGCAATATTTGCCGAAGTGGCTGCGCCTGAGGCAGGTTGAACTGCGGCTGAAGGTGTTGTAGAAGATGTACTTGTGCTATTATCACCACAACTAACTGTTAGTATCAGCGAGGCAATAGCTGCCAGAATAAGAGTTTGTTTCATAACTATGTAATTACTTTTATATTCAATCCCGAACCTATGGGATATTAAATTTCTGTCTGCAAAGATACAATTTTTATAAGAGATTCCAAATTTGTTGATATTTTGTTTTTTTAGCAACTCTTTTTTCATTGTGCCAAATCGCACTTTCGGCTTTGATTATACCAAAAATTTTACTTAATTTTGTTCTCTCAAACAGTTTGCTTACTTCGTCATTATGAAACAACACAGATTATTGGTTACTACTGGGGGGCTACTCGTTGTGGTTCTTCTTGTCTCACTTTCCATTTATAGATTTTTCAGGAAAAGTGTATACCACTTGTCGGACTATGGTCTACGTCCTAATTCTTCGGTCAATTCGGCTTTGGTTATCGACTCGTTGCTTGGCGAAATTTCGCTTCGTGGCGAGAATGCAATTTTGATTTTTGAACCGGGGCAATATAATTTCTACCCTAATTCGACCACACAACGTGAATATTATATCTCGAATCACGATCAGGTGAATCCTAAGATGGTGGGTATTGCTGCCGAAAATCTCAAGGGGTTGACCATTGATGGTGGGGGTGCCGAGTTTATTTTCCATGGGCGGATGTTGCCGATTTCGGTTGTTGGATGCGAGGATATTACTCTTCGTAACCTCTCGATCGACTTTATTCAGCCACACATTGCACAGGTCGAGATCATTGAAAATGATACGATCAACCACCTTATCACCTATGAGGTTGCTCCTTGGGTTGACTTTGAGATCCGCAACAACCATTTTGTCAATAAGGGCGATGGTTGGGAAAATCAGGTGCAAAGTTGTATTGCCTTCGATGGCAAAACTCGCCATATACTATATCGCACTTCGGATATTTGGTATGGCAATCCCCCTAGCGAGGTGATCTCTGATCGTCGAGTTCGTGTCAAATGGGATTACCCTGCCCTCACCGTGGGTACAATCCTTGCCCTTAGAAGCGAATATCGCCCTGCACCAGGTATCTTTATTGCCGATTCAAAAGATATTACTCTCAAAAATGTCACTGTTCATTATGCCGAGGGGATGGGACTTTTGGCTCAAATGTCCGAGGATATAACACTTCATGGATTCGAGGTGGCTCTCAAAGAGAACGATCCTCGCTATTTTACCACCCAAGCAGATGCCACCCATTTCTCGGGGTGCAAAGGCAAAATAGTGTCAGAGGGCGGTCTTTATGAAGGGATGATGGACGATGCAATCAATATCCATGGAACTTATCTCAAGATAACCGAAAGGATTTCTGACACCAAGGTTCTTGCATCATATATGCACCCTCAGGCGTGGGGATTCCGTTGGGGCGAAAGTGGCGACCAAGTGCAGTTCGTCGCACCACGAACAATGGAACTAACGGGCGATCAAACCAAAATCAAAAGCATCACTGCTCAGGGGCAAAAAGAGATCAAGGGAGCTAAAGTGTTCGAGATAGAGTTTACAAGCCCACTAGATCAGTCGATAGTCGAAGGTTGTGGAATTGAGAATCTGGAATGGACTCCCCAAGTGCGCTTTATCGACAACACAATACGCAACAACAGAGCCAGAGGAGCACTATTTAGCACACCAAAACATACCCTAATCGAAAACAACCTCTTCGACCACACCTCCGGAACAGCAATTCTACTATGTGGCGACTGCAACGGGTGGTACGAAACTGGAGCCTGTCGGAAGGTGATAATCCGAGGAAACCACTTCGTAAATGCCCTAACCAGTATGTTCCAATTCACAAACGGAGTAATCTCGATCTATCCCGAAATACCAAACCTCAAAGGGCAAACCAAATTCTTCCACGGAGGAAGCAACCACGCAATCCTAATCGAGGATAACACCTTCGAGATGTTCGACAAACCAATCCTCTACGCAAAATCAGTCGACGGGCTAACATTCCGTAGCAACACAATAATCACCAACCACCAGCACCAACCATTCCATAATATAAAGGTACCATTTATGTTCGAGAGAGTCAACAACTGGAAGGTCGAAGACAATGATTTCGACACCCCATTCGACCCCGAAAAAGATATAATAGTAAATAATTAAAACTAAATAAACACCCTTAAAACAAACAACAACAAAATAAGATGAATAAAGATCTTGAAATAGCACAACAGGTAGAAATAGAACCTATTGTATCAATAGCCGAAAAACTAGGCATCAATGCCGATGACGTAGAACTCTATGGACGATACAAGGCCAAACTTCCGCTGGATCTGATTGACCCCGAGAAGATGGCAAAATCAAACCTAATTTTGGTCTCGGCAATCTCGCCAACTCCTGCTGGTGAGGGAAAAACCACCGTTTCGATCGGTTTGACCCAAGCCCTTAACAAGATCGGAAAGAAATCAGTTGCCGTGCTTCGTGAGCCATCGTTGGGCCCCGTGTTTGGTATGAAAGGTGGTGCAGCAGGTGGTGGCTGGTCGCAGGTGATCCCAATGCTCGATATTAATCTCCACTTTACGGGTGACTTTGCAGCAGTCGAAGCGGCAAACAACCTTCTTGCGGCAATGATCGACAACAACCTTCAAGCGAAAAAGGGAAACCTTGGGATCGACCCACGAACCATCAAATTCAAGCGTGTGATTGATGTCAACGACCGTGCGCTACGTAACATAAATATAGGTCTAGGGGGTGTGGCATTTGGTGTGCCACGTGAGAGCGGATTTAACATCACCCCAGCATCAGAGATTATGGCTATTTTGTGTATGGCAAAAGATATTACCGATCTCAAAGAGCGTTTGGGAAATATCTTTGTGGGTTACACCTATGACAAAAGAGCGATTTTTGCACGTGACCTCAAGGCGCATGGTGCAATGACCGTGCTGCTACGTGATGCCATCAAACCAAATCTAGTGCAGACCCTAGAGCACACCCCAGCAATTATCCACGGAGGACCATTTGCCAATATAGCACAAGGTACAAACACAATAATCTCGACCAAGATGGGTCTTAGCCTTTCGGATTATGTGGTAACCGAGGGTGGCTTTGGCTTTGACCTTGGGGGCGAGAAGTTCCTAAATATCAAATGTCGTGAGATGGGTATCGCACCAAAAGTAATCCTACTGGTTGCAACACTCAAAGCGATCAAATATCACGGTGGTGTGGCACTAGAGGATCTAGCGCAGCAGAATATAGAGGCACTAGAAAAAGGTATCGGCAACCTAGAGAAGCACCTAGAGAACATACGTAAATTTGGTGTAACACCAATTATTGCAATCAACCGTTATGTGCAGGATTCCGAGCAAGAGATCGAGTGGCTGGAGGCTCACTGCCAGAAGTTGGGAGTTGAGATTTCGCTATGTGAGGTATGGGCAAAAGGTGGTGAAGGAGGTATTGATTTGGCCGAAAAAGTTGTACGTATTATAGAGAAGGCAGATCCGTGTGCAAAGTTGAATAAGATCTATAATGTCGAGGATGATATAAAGACCAAGATTCGCACTTTGGCACGTGAGATTTATGGTGCTGACGATGTGGCTTTCACGCCAAATGCCACTCGTGAGATCAAGAAGATCGAGGCATTGGGCTTTGGTGGGCTTCCATTGTGTATGGCAAAAACCCAGAAGTCACTGTCGGATATTGCCTCTAAGTTGGGTCGCCCTAGTGGTTTTGTGATGAATGTGCGAGATATAGAACTTGCTTCGGGGGCTGGATTTGTTGTTCCTATTGCTGGTGATATATTGCGTATGCCAGGTCTTCCGGCTGTACCTGCTGCCGAAAGCATTGATATTGATGAGGCTGGTCATGCTTTAGGGGTATTCTAGCAATTTCTAGTGACGGGATTATATTCTATTTCGGGAGATATGGAGTGTTCTCGGACGGCTGTCGGTGTGACACGTAAAGCCATCAGGTTTACGGGGCTCCCGACGGGGGGAGCCGGCCGCCCCGTAGATTTTTCTGACGAAAAATCCGCTGTCGCAATTCGGATGATTCTA
>JAWXTL010000058.1:0-8371 GCA_044433565.1 Rikenellaceae bacterium
GGCAAATCTCCGCTATCGCATTTGGAATATTATCATCCCCGAAGACATGGAATGTTCTCGGACGGCTGTCGGTGTGACCCGTAAGCCTTCAGGTTTACGGGGCTCCCGACGGGGGGAGCCGTCCGCCCCGTAGAGATTTCCCTTCTAGCGAAGGCAAAATCTCCGCTACCGCATTCGGAAATTCCTCTGATTAGAACTATATTATGAAAATGCTTTGCGCCCCCCGAAACCTTGTCGAAGACTAGACAAGGTTTTTTTGTCGGGTGGGGGGCGAGAACCAAAATCCTCTGACCGTAAGGAAACATAGCCCCAACCCCAGAGCCTCAACCGCAGGGAACTGTGGAGCCTTTTTGAAAAAAGCCCAACCGACCAAAAACTTTTATCCAGAAATTACCCTCCCCAAGGGGTGATTTCTTCATTAGAACGCCCCCAAAGTTTAATACCCAAAATCATCCAACCACCCCTAGGAGCGTCCGCCCTGCTGACTTTCCGAAGGAAAGTCTCGCTATCGCAATTGGAAATCCCTTGCTAAACTCAGCATTTGAGTCTAACAAGGGATTTTTAATATTAAATGTTACGATAAGACCCAACTCCAAAAGTCAGCTCTCTCGCTCTCTAGCGGCAGCTCTTATTCATATTTCACAGCCGTACCAATAGCCGTAACCATAAACATAGATTTTTTGTCACCCGAAATCTCGCCAACATCAACCTTTAGACCCACAATAGCATTAGCCTGAAGAGCCTCCGCCTTTTGTTTAAGGTCTTCCATTGCTTTTTCGTACATCTGATCCAAATTTTTCTGATAAGATTTAGATTGACCACCTATAATATCTCTAATAGATGCCGAGAAATCAGAAAACATATTTGTACCAATAACAATATTTGAAGATACGACTCCAAGATATTGAGTAATTGTAGCATTGTCAATGCTACCTGTTGTTGTAATAATCTTAATCATGATTGTATTAATTTAAGTTTGATTAGTATTCGTTGACAACAAAGTTAAACAAAATATATTTAAAACCAGTCACTTTATCGAATTATTTTTTGTCGATATATCTCGCATTATCTATATCTAAACCATCAAAAAAACCGCCTACTTATTTGACCATAATAGACCAAAACAGTAGGCGGAATAATCTAGCGATCTCTAACGTTAATCCTCTTCTTCATAGTCCTCTTCTTCACCCTCCTCATAATCTTCTCCTTCTTCATATTCTTCATCCTCATCATAACCCTCGTAATCCTCCTCGTCGTACTCAGCATCCTCATCGAACACATAATCCTCATCATACTCATATTCTTCATACTCAGCATCCTCCTCATCCCAAGAGCCATCATCCCAAGAGCCATCATCCCAATAATCATCACCTGCGTCCTCGCCCGGGGTCAACTTCTCAAGTGCGCTGTGATCTTCATTATAACCAACTGCAATCATCTCGTTGCCGATCAAAAAATCACTCCAACCAGTCGCCTGATTAAATGCTGTCATAGTGTACAACTCAGCCATTGTCTTAACCTCAACGTCACCGCCAAAATAACGGTAGGTCTCAGAAAGGAAATCACTGGTGAAATAGTAATTATAACACTCCACAGGCTGCCACAACAAACCTAGACTCACGCTACTCATACCAAGATCCAAACCTTTTGATGACTGTGCTATAATCATATCATCTACTACACTCTGTAAAATAGATGCCGCAGTGGTAAGAGCTTCACACTCTAGTGCCGCACCAAGAGCACTAAATGACTGGCATAAATCTACGCTATATGTCATCTCGGGCTCGAAATAATAAAGAACCCCTCCCTCTGTATAAGAGACAGGAGGAAATTCACTATAATAATCCTCGGTAGTATTAAAATATTCCGCCGCATCCTCAGATGGATCACCATTATAATACAAATACTCCAACATCTCATCGCTATCAGCCTCTAGCCCATCACGATAATCGCACAATGCCTTGCGGCAATCAACCACCGCACTTGCAACCTGCTCAAGTGAACTAGTCTGGGTAAGAGCCAAATCATAAGTCTCTACGCTGCTCCAATAAGAACTAATGTCGTTTACATAATTGGTAATAGCACTCTCAATATCATCATTTTCTGAAAGCAGACTAATCAAACTTGCATAATTACCTCCACTGCCATCGGCCGAATGGGCAGAGCCAAGAATATAGTCGGTATAATTCCTAATCTGATAATTGTGCTCAATCATATTCATCAGACAAGCATCCCAATAAACTAGATCAATTCCAGCATCGGCCAATCGCAAAGCCTCCTCAATCTCAAAGATAGACATCCCAGTATTATCCAAATTATCATCATACAAAATAGCCTTCGAAGTGTAACTGCTCTGGACTGGTTGATCCATAATATTAAATGCTGTACCATGATTCCAAAGCACCAAGATATATTTCTCGGCCGGAAGTCGGGTTTGGGCATCGGTAATAAAATCAGCAAGATTCTGCGGGTTATTCAATTGGAAATCGACATCACCATACTGGCTGGAGCTGAGACGACCCTCACTCTCCATGGTAAGCAGTAGAGTCCCCTCAAGACCCTCTTCGCTTTGCACAGAAGAGGAGAATTTCACCAAGGCGGTAAAATTAACATTCTCTACGTAGCCTAGTGATTCAACTTGAGAGAGATTATCATCGAGAAATTCATCAAGATCACCACCCCCAGAACCATAGAATATGATAGTATAGGAGCCTTTTTCGGGTTCTTGACCATTGTCGTCGACAACATTCTTTTTACAAGATACTGTTAGTAGAGCTGCAATTAATAGAAATGGCAGCAGTAGGTTCATTTTCTTTTTCATTATGTCAATTGGTTATTTAATACAACTAAGAAGTGGCGATATTGCACACTTCTTAGTTTAAGTTACACTTAGTGTTCTATTGACGACAAATATAAACAGAATATATTTAAAACCATGTTTTTTTGTCGAAATATTTTGACTTCGAGCCTTCCATCTAAGCATAGATTATCACGTTTGTCCAGAACTCTTAATCCAATTGACTCCACCAAGATTCCTCACCTTTGCGTTTCGTAAAAAAGGATATAAATATCAGCACTACAAAGAATGTCAAAAAAGATGGTGCGATATATAATCCTTCATTTATATAATCTCGCTCCGAAGGCGAAAGCCATAGCAAAACATACAAAAACCAAAGCACGTATGGCACAAAGAGCGAAAAACATTGCTTCTTTAACTGAAACTTCACAAACAGCGAAATCAATATCACTGCTTCGAGTAGGCACATAAACATATTTAGCAATACGTACGATTGAAAAGCATCCCATTCGTAATTATAATCAGCTAGAAACGAGCTGTATAATATATATATAATAAGCATACAGGCTGCTACACCAAACCCTAATGTTAATTTTATTTGCAAGGGGAGGCTGCTTGTTTTTAGCGCATTAACGGGTTGAGGTGCATTTTGAAATAGCGGTTTTCCGCAATTAGAGCAATATTTAGAATCTCTTTCGTGAGGGGTGTTACAATTCTGGCAAGTTAGATCAATTGGTTTACCACACGCATTGCAAAACTTTGCATCATTACTATTCTCTGCATTACAATTTTTACACTTCATAATTATATATTTTTATTGCTATGTAACGACTTAATAGAACCGTAGGGAGCCGCCATATTGTATTAATTTAAATTAGATTAGTATTCTAACAACAAAGTTAGCAAAATTTCCATGAGACATACAAGCATCTCAGAATATTTATTGAGGTTGCGAAATATTATCAGGTGATTTTTCTGCATTTTTTATAACTTTGTAGGTGGTTTATCAATTAAATATTTATGAAAAATAATACTCGTTTTGGTTTTATAGATTTAGGGAAGACCCTTGCAATAATATTTATATTATTAATTCATAATGGGTTCTCGGGGCTCAATAATGTTGTCTTATTTGCAATGCCTCTCTTTTTCTTCTGCTCTGGATATTTATTTACCCCTGGTAGGAGAACTTTGAAACAGACTGCAATAGCTCAATTTAAAAAGGTATTATTGCCTTTTTGGGGACTTATGATAGTGTATGCAGTTGTTGAGTTAATTCGTGCTCCTTATGTTGGTTATGGCGACCCCGAGATTATACGCCCTGCTATTAATGCTATTTATGGCTCGTCTGCTCTTCCTAATCCCAATGGCATATTTGATGCGCTGCGGTCTATTAGAACCTACAATTCAGATCCTCGCGCGATTGTTCTAATTTCTCCCACGTATTGTCACTTGTGGTTTCTACCTGCATTTTTTACGGCATCTATTATTTTCTCGTTTATTGCAGAGCGAGTCAGAAAGTTAAGCTTTCGGATAATTGCGATTATAGCTCTGGTTTTTTTGAGTTCTTTGGAATCGACGATTCCCGAACTCTATCAGCTACCTTATGGTATTGGACGTGGTTTTATGGGAGCTTCATTTATGCTTGTGGGTTTCCAGATGCGCAAAATTGCCATTTTCGAGCCACAAAAGAGGCGCGTAGCCATACCTCTATTTGTCATTGGACTGTGTGTTGCGGTAGTATCCATTTTATTGGGGTCTACTGGTGGTGCGTATATAGTAAGTTATTATGGCTCGTATGGTATTTTGAGTACATATCTCACATTTTTAGGGGGATTGGGTGCGTTGTTCTGCGTGTTGTATATCTGTAAACTCCTTTCAGATGCGCTATCAATATCAGAAAAGTCGTTATCCTCGATTATCGGTCGAAATACAATGACTATTTACGGATGGCATTTTTTGATAATTTTTATTTTAGATGTGCTATACGTCAATATTTTTTCTCTCTCTTTCGAGCCTGATGCCTATTATATGGCACTATTACCTGTTGATAGTGCTTGGTGGTATATGATACTGAAAGTGGTGGCTGTTATTGCTATTTGCATTGGATTCGCTCAATCTCGCCGTTCTACTTACCACTAAAGGGTGGTCGGAAGATTGAAAAGATTCTATCCTCGAAGATATGGAATGTTCTCGGACGGCTGTCGGTGTGCACCGTGCTGCGAAGTAGTACGGGGCTCCCGACGGGGGGAGCCGTCCGCCCCGTAGATTTTTCTTGCGAAAAATCCGCTATCGCAATTCGGAATATTATCATCACCGAAGACATTGATTGTTCTGGGACGCTTGGGTATTTTCTGGGACTTTTGCTGGGTCATGTGATACTTTTGTAGTGTAGGGCTTCCCTAATAATCAGCAAGGGGAGCGTCCTCCCTGCTGAATTTCCTGACGGAAATTCTCGCTATCGCAATTGGAAATGCCTCTGACAAAAACACGACACCTACCCTATAAGCTATAATTAGTTTCCTACTGAACAGGAGCATCTACAACATCAAGTGATCCGCTATAAAAAGTGGTGAAACTTCTGTCTAATATCTTACCTTCGGGAGAAATGAGAATAAAGAATGGGAGACCTCTGAAATCATATATTTTCTCTAACGCTCCATTGGCATCGTTACGTCCTGCATCTACCTCGTACTTCCACGGGTGATTTACCATGCTTTGCAACGCCTCATAGAGATCAAACCCCATCAATTTATCACCAGATTTAATCCCTTCGGCCATTTTGACAATAGATTCCCGTGTGGAAGTATAGCCAATAACCTCGGCTTTGTCTTTGTGTTCCACATACCAGTCACTTAGTTTTTTATCTAGCGAAAGCGAACCTGGGCACATCCCATAATGGTAAATCAATACGTATTTACCTAATAAATCTTTATTTGTGACAACCTCATCGGTAATAGTTGTAAGAGTAAACTCTGGAGCAGGCATTTGAGGTTCGAGTGCTTTAAGCAAGGTGATTTTATTGTGTAGTGCAACACCATAATAGCTATCCTTTACACTCTCTATTTGCTTGTCGTAATAGTTCTCTAGGCTGTCCAAAGTCATATAAGAGTACGATGTCAGCAACTCATATACCACATATTCGTTTGAATAATTGTGAAGATACTCTTGCGTTAAATTTTCGATTTCAGCTCTACGCTCTTTGATCTCCTTCTGCGACAAGAACGAGTTGAACTCTTCGACAAACTTTCGGATCTGTGCTGTGTCAGCACATCTTTCTGCTGACTTTAGGCATTGATAGATAGAATCTCGCTCTTTGCCAACACTATTCTCCTTTTCTTTGATAAGTTGCAGCTCTTTGTCATAGACACCTCCCGTCAAAGTGGGATGGTAGATATACTCTCGATCGGCTTCGATTCTCACCTCTGCATCGGTAAGAAACAGAGAAGACGAATAGCGTGATGAGTGCACTTTGTATGATGTATCTTTGGGGTGGAAGAAATATACGTAGTTCTGAGAGTAGAGGTGAGATCCTTTATATTTGACTTTTCCAGATCGCCCTACCACAACATCAAAAACAGGCGTTTGTTGCTTCCAATCGGACGAAACAGTCATAAAACGCAGGGTGTCTCCCTTCTGAGCACCTTCGATTTTGCCAGAGATAGAAAAGTTTAAGGGTTTTTGAGCAGATGTTGTCAATATCGAACAGATGCACACTAGAATTATACCAAGATTTTTCATGTGATAATATTTGGGGATTAGTTTGGGTGTCTACAAAGATAAGATAAAAATCCTAACTACCATTAAATAGGCATATTTATTTCTCTGGAACAGACCGACATTCTGAGATCTATCGCAATTCGCTGCATTTTACTCCCGAAGATATGGTTCGTTTTTCGGACGGCTGTCGGGATTTGCCTCGTAAGCCGTCAGGATTACGGGGCTCCCGACAAGGGGAGCCGTCCGCCCCGTAGATTTTTCTTGCGAAAAATTCGCTATCGCAATTCGGAATATTATCATCACCGAAGATATTGATTGTTCTGGGACGCTCGGGTATTTTCTGGGACTCTTGCTGGGTCATGTGCTACTCTAGTAGTGTAGGGCTCCCCTGATAATCAGCAAGGTTTTATTGGATATTAGCTGAATTTTACATGCTAAAAGTTTGGTTTTCCAAATTATTTAACATAACTTTGAGGGCATGAAAAGACTTCTCTTTAGGATATAATAGGTTCTTGTCCCAAATCTGAAGGTATAATTTATCATTAGAACCTGTCTGGATAATTATGGAAAGGTTAATAGAGAGCAAAGAAACAGTAAACAAATGGATGGAACGTTTCGGAGTACGATTCGGAGTCTACAAAAATGGAGTATTCAACGAGCAACTATTCCCGTTCGATTCGATCCCAAGAGTAATCCCAAAAGATGATTGGGAAAAACTAGAAGTCGGGCTAATCCAAAGAGTAAAAGCCCTAAATATGTTCCTCTATGATATTTATCATGACAAAAATATCATAAAAGATGGCATTATTCCCGAAGAATTTGTCTATTCCTCAAAAGATTATATGCCTGAATGCGAAGGAATTACACCTGCCCAAAAGATCTATTCGCATATCTCGGGCATCGACCTTGTTCAGGCCAAAGATGGTGAATGGTATGTCCTAGAGGACAATCTGCGTATCCCATCGGGTGCATCCTATCCGATGATAGCACGTACAATTACACGCAAGGTATCTCCCGAAACATTCCAGAAAAATGCTGTTGCCGACAATCGCAACTACTCTACATTGCTCAAAGAGATGATGGACTATGTTAATGGTGGAAGAGGGCTAAATGTGATCCTTACACCAGGTAGATATAACTCTGCGTTTTTTGAACACTCATACCTAGCCGAAAAAGCAGGGGCAATCCTCGCATTCCCAGGAGATTTGGTGGTCGAAGATGATAAGCTGTATTATAACGGACTCTATAATACCAAGCAGCCAGTAGGTGCACTATATCGCCGAATATCAGATGATTATCTTGACCCGATGGTTTTTGAAGCTTCGTCGATGTTGGGTGTTCCAAACCTAATGCAGGTCTATGCCAAGGGCAATGTGGCACTGGTCAATTCGCTTGGAAATGGTGTGGCAGACGACAAAGGTACCTACTATTTTGTGCCAAAGATGGTCGAATACTACCTCAACGAAGAGCCTATTCTACATAATGCACCAACATATCTGCCATATTACAAAGAAGATTACCACTATATTCTTGAGAATATCGAAAAGTTGGTTATCAAAGATGTTAGCGAAGCAGGTGGCTATGGAGTTGTCTTTGGTCGTGACCTTTCGCCCGGAAAACTTAGTGAGCTGAAATCGCTAATCATAGAACAGCCAAGACGTTGGATAGCACAAGAAATCATAGATTTCAAAGATCTCGAAATCCTAGATGGTGATGGAGTGATCGAGCGCAAAGCCGACCTACGTGTATTTGTCATCTCGGGCAAAGAGACCAAAGTGTGGCGCAGTGGGCTTACTCGCTTCTCTCGTCAAGAAGGCTCGTTTGTGGGCAACTCATCGCAAGGTGGAGGATTCAAAG
>JAWXTL010000059.1:0-8257 GCA_044433565.1 Rikenellaceae bacterium
GAGGCTAACCTTCGTGAGGGTAAACTCGCTATTGGTACCCCGATTGCTCAGGCTCTTTTGGGCAAAGCAAAGGGTGATATGGTCGAGGTTCAGGTTCCGGCTGGGATTATGAAATTCGAGGTCTTGGATATTACTATCTAGGCTTTTGTATTGATACTTTTTTTTCGTCGGCTCTACATTGTTTTGTGGGGTCGGCGATTTTTTTATACATTTGTCTGTTGTAAACAATAAAAACTACTAACAATGATTACTTTTTTGATTTGTTTGACACTCCTTGTTTCATCTTACTTTATCTATGGTAGGTATGTCGAGCGAGTGTTTGGTGCTGACAACAAACGTGCAGTGCCTTCTCAGACTCAATACGATGGTATTGACTATGTTCCTATGCCTCTTTGGCGTACTTTTTTGATCCAGTTGCTCAATATTGCTGGTCTTGGGCCTATTTTTGGGGCTGTTCTTGGGGCGGCTTATGGTCCTGTGGCTTTTCTTTGGATCACTCTTGGGGGTATCTTTTTTGGTGCTATGCACGACTACCTAGCGGGTATGATCTCGCTTGAGAATGGGGGGCAGAGTCTACCTGAGATTATTGGTAAGTATTTGGGATTGGGTGTTAAGCAGGTGATGCGAGTTTTTATTTTGATCCTTATGCTTTTGGTTGGGGCTGTTTTTATGACGGGTCCGGCTGGTATTATTGCCGATCTTACCGAGATTACTACGGTTGAGATTTTCGGCTATACGATTCAGAATTTTTGGATTTGGGTGATTTTGGTTTACTATCTGATTGCTACTCTTTTGCCAATTGACAAGGTTATTGGTAATATCTATCCTCTGTTTGGGGCGGCTTTGATTATTATGGCTTTGGGTATTATGTATGTTTTGTTTGTTGAGGATTATACTATTCCGAACCTAACCCTCGATACTATGACCAATATGAAGAGTTCTCCAGAGAAGTTTCCTATCTTTACTACTTTGTTTATTACTATTGCTTGTGGTGCTCTTTCGGGTTTCCATGCCACGCAGTCACCGATGATGGCTCGTTGTCTGAAGAATGAGCGTCAGGGGCGTTTTATTTTCTTTGGGGCTATGATTTCCGAGAGTATTATTGCTTTGATTTGGGCGGCAGTTGCTATGGCTTTCTTTGGGGGTGTCGAGCAGTTGAATGTTCAGTTGGCCGAGCATGGTAACAATGCTACTTGGGCTGTTGAGAATATTTGTTCTACTACTTTGGGTACTATTGGTGGTATTCTTGCTATGTTGGGGGTTGTTGCGGCTCCTATTTCGACTGGCGATACGGCATTTCGTAGTGCTCGTTTGATTGTGGCTGATTTCCTTGGCTTTGAGCAGCGCAGTCTTTGGAAGCGTATTGTGATTTGTATTCCTGTTTTTATTTTGGGATATGGTATTACTCTTTATGATTTCGATGTTATTTGGCGTTCTTTTGCTTGGGCTAATCAGACTATTGCTGTTGCTACTCTTTGGGCTATTACGGTTTATTTGGCACAGCGCAAGAAGAACTATTGGGTCTCTTTGCTTCCTGCTATTTTCATGAGTATGGTTGTTTTCTCTCATTTCTTTAGTGGTAGTGAGATGCTTGGATTACCTTCTATGGTTGGTAATTTGGTTGCTACATTTGGTGTTTTGTTTATTTTGGTGCTTTTTGTTCGATATTTGCGTCGTTTGCGATAGCGGTGGACGTTGAATAGATGCTAAATACATTTTGAATAATGTGGGGATCTTTTGCTTTTGCTGAGGTCTTCACATTATTTGGTTTATGGCAGGGCAATGTATTGTATAGTTATGGGGAGAGGAATTTTCAATTGCGATAGCGGAGATTTTGCCTTCGCTAGAAGGGAAAATCTCTACGGGGCGGACGGCTCCCCCGTCGGGAGCCCCGTAAACCCGATGGCTTTACGAGCCACCCCGACAGCCGTCCGAAAACATTCTTTCCCAACTCTTTTGTATATTTCGTGTTACAAAGATTGAGACTATGCTGATTATCATTGTTTGTATTCGGAATTATTTGTTTATCTTTGCCGTTAAAACGAAATTTATTGCTATGTTCATACTACAAAGTATGGCTGCTAGTCAAGCAGCCTCTGAAATCTCTCTTGGATCTCTGATCTTGGCAGGTGGTTGGCTTATGATTCCACTTGCTATTCTCTCGGGTATCTCGATCTTTATCTTTTGCGAACGCTATAATATGATCCGCAAGGCAACTAGTAGCGATCCGAAACTGATGATTAAGGTTCGTGATCTGATGTATGAGGGGCGTGTAGATCATGCTGTGGCTTTGTGCCGTAGTCAGGGTACTCCTGTGGCTCGTATGATCGAGAAGGGTATCAATAGCTTGGGTCGCCCGATTGGGGATATTCGCACAGCGATCGAAAATGTGGGTAACCTTGAGGTGTCGAAGCTCGAATCGGGGCTTCCTTTCTTGGCGACTACTGCTGGTGGTGCTCCGATGATTGGCTTTTTGGGGACTGTGATTGGTATGGTTCAGGCGTTTATGAACCTTAGTAATGCTGGGGGTGGCGGTATTGATATGGCTCTGCTTTCGAGCGGTATCTATACGGCGATGATTACCACCGTAGCTGGTCTGATTGTGGGTATCCCTGCCTATTTCGGATATAACTTTTTGGTTACTCGTATCGAGAAATTGATCTTCCAGATGGAGGCTAATACTATGGCTTTTATTGACCTTGTGAATCCTAATAATCAACATCAATAGAGCTCCTTACTTTCGATTTGCCGATGAGATTTATTGCCCTAATTGTTTTACTCGTTCTAACTTACACTAGTCGCTCGATGACACTTTCGCCCGAGACCTATACCTTTGCCCAGCGTGGTGATAAATCGCTCGAGATGGATATTTATCATCCAGATCCTTCGATTAGCAATGGCATCTGTGTGGTTTATTCTTTTGGGGGTGGATTTGTTTCGGGTTCTCGGGAGTCCCAGTCTAATATTCCTTTCTATGAGGCTTTGGTCGATCGGGGATATACGGTTGTGGCTTTTGATTATCGTTTGGCTTTGGTGGGGGTTTCTCGGGTTGGCGTTTTTAATAGTGGGGTGGTTTTTGATGCTGTCGATTTGGCTACCGAGGATCTTCTTTCGGCTCTTTCTTATTTGATTGAGCACCATGATCGTTTGGGTGTTGATACTTCTCGTTTGGCTTTGGTGGGCTCTTCGGCAGGGGCTATTATCTCTCTTCAGGCGGATTATTATCTGTCCAATAGAGATAAGTTTACCGATCAGATCTCTGCGGATTTTAGGCTCTCGGCTGTGGTCTCTATGGCGGGGTCGATTTTCTCTCGCCAGGGGAAGCCTAAATATGCCAAAGCTCCCTCGCCAACTATGATGTTGCACGGAACAGATGATCGGGTGGTGATCTATAATCAGATTCGCCTGTTTAATCGGGGAATGTTTGGCACAAAGGCTTTGACCAAGATTTTCGAGCGGAATGGCTATGCCTATCAAACCCTAAGATTCGAGGGGGCAAAACACGAAGTGGCAGAGTTTCCACGTGAGTATTGCATAGACCAAATCGACCTATTCCTAAGAGAAACGGCCTCAAAAAGCTATACCAATCAGATGGATGTAACAATCAAAGATCGCTATGTGAGAGAGAATTTCAAATTAGAACTAAATATAAAAGATCTATACAATGGCAATTAAACGTGGTTCAAAAGTGGATATGGGCGGTTCGTCGGCTTCGATGACCGATATGATGTTCTTGTTGCTTATATTCTTGCTTATAGCAACAACACTTATCAATAATAATGCTTTGCAACTCAATCTCCCAAAGAGTACTAATGTGACTCAGCAGAAGACCGTGGTTTCGGTCTCGGTGACACCCGATTTGCGCTATTATGTCGACAAAGAGGAGGTGCTCTTTGAGTCGATCGAGTCTCTGCTAAAGAGTAAGCTAGAGGGAGCCGAGAAACCAGTGGTGTCGCTCTATGTCGACCAGGTAGTACCTACGGGCGAGATGGTCAAGGTGGCAAATATCATCAAACGTAACAACTATACGATCAACCTTGCCACATCGCCAGAATAATAACAAAAGAAAAGAATAAAAATATACATAACAAAAACATGACAACTCCCGAAATATATCTAAAAGAGGTGATCGCCTCTGCCCTAGAAAAACTTTATGGTGCTCAGGGTCTTCCTTTGCAAGTGGGCAAGACTCGTAAAGAGTTTGAGGGTGACTACACTTTGGTTACTTTCCCTCTTTTGAAAACTAGTCGCAAGAATCCCGAGGCTACTGCCACCGAAATTGGTGAGTACCTGCGAGATAATGTCGAGACTATTGATAGTTTTAATGTTATCAAGGGTTTTTTGAACCTTTCGTTGAGCAAGAGCTATTGGCAGAGTCTTCTTTCGGCTGTTCATCAGGGCGATAACTTTGGTTTGAATCAGCCTTCTGAGCGTACTGTTATGGTCGAGTACTCTTCTCCTAATACCAATAAGCCTTTGCATTTGGGGCATATTCGTAATAACCTTTTGGGTTATTCGGTGGCTCAGATCCTCCAAGGGGCTGGAAATAAGGTTATGAAGGTCAACTTGGTTAATGACCGTGGTATTCATATTTGTAAATCTATGATTGCTTGGTTGCGTTTTGGTGAGGGTGAGACTCCTGAATCTACTGGTATGAAGGGCGACCACTTGGTGGGTAAATATTATGTTGCTTTCGATAAGGCTTATAAGGCTCAGATCTCGGAGCTTGTGGCAGCGGGTAAGAGCGAGGAGGAGGCTAAGAAAGAGGCTCCTATTATGGTCGAAGCTCAAGAGATGTTGCGCAAATGGGAGGCTAAAGATCCTGAGGTCTACTCTCTTTGGGAGACTATGAACGCTTGGGTTTACAAAGGGTTTGATAAGACCTATGACACTATGGGTGTTTCGTTCGATAAGATCTATTATGAATCGAACACCTACCTGTTGGGTAAACAATTGGTCGAGGATGGTTTGAGCCGTGGGGTCTTCTATCGTCGTGAGGATGGTTCGGTTTGGATTGACCTTACAGAGGATGGTTTGGACGAGAAGCTACTGCTTCGTGGCGATGGCACTTCGGTCTATATGACTCAGGATTTGGGTACGGCTTTGGAGCGTTATCGTGAGTTTGAGTTTGACGATTTGACCTATGTTGTGGGTAATGAGCAGAACTATCACTTTCAGGTTTTGAAGTTGATCCTCAAAAAATTGGGTTACTCTTGGAGTGATTATATTCATCACCTTTCTTATGGGATGGTCGAACTTCCTGAGGGTAAGATGAAATCTCGTGAGGGAACTGTGGTCGATGCCGATGATTTGATGGAGGCTATGATTAATGAGGCTCACACTATGTCTGGGGAGTTGGGCAAGTTGGATGGTTTGAGCCCAGAGGAGCAATATGAGATCTCGAAGATGATTGGTCTTGGAGCTTTGAAATATTTCATTTTGAAGGTTGACCCTAAGAAGACGATGCTCTTTAATCCTTCGGAGTCTATTGATTTCAATGGTAATACAGGCCCGTTTATTCAATATACTCATGCTCGTATTAAGTCGCTTTCTCGTCGTGCCCAAGGGATTGCACCTTCGATCGAGGGTGTTGAGCCAACAGCCAAAGAGGTTGAGTTGATTAAACTTTTGGTCGATTTCCATAGCACACTCGAAAGTGCTGCTGCCGAACATTCACCTTCGGTTATTGCCAACTATATCTATGATTTGGCTAAGGAGTATAACCAGTACTACCACGATTATCCAATCCTCAAAGAGGGCGTTGAGCTCTCGGACAAGCAGTTCCGTTTGGCTTTGTCGCTAGAGGTTGCCTCGATGATAAAACGTGCGATGGCACTTCTTGGCATTGATGTTCCTGAGAGAATGTAGGGGCGTAGAAAATATAATTTACTAGAAAAAAAAGAACTATCATACAATGTTTGAAAATTTAAGTGAAAGATTAGAGAGGTCATTTAAGATCCTAAAAGGACAAGGACGTATCTCGGAGATAAATATTGCAGAGAGCCTAAAAGATGTTCGTAAGGCTCTGATCGAGGCGGACGTAAACTATAAGGTGGCTAAAACCTTTACCGATGATGTCAAAAAGAAATCTATTGGTTCGGATGTACTTTTGGCGGTGAACCCTTCGCAGATGATCGTCAAGATCGTTCGTGATGAGTTGGCGGTTTTGATGGGTGGCACTTCGACCGATATAAACCTAAAACCTAACCCTTCGATTGTTTTGGTTTCGGGTCTTCAGGGTTCTGGTAAGACTACTTTTTGTGGTAAGCTGTCGAATATGCTTAAGAAAAAGGGGCGTTCGGTTATGTTGATCGCAGGTGATATTTATCGCCCAGCGGCTATCGACCAGTTGAAGATTTTGGGTGAGCAGATTGGTGTTGAGGTTTATAGCGAAGAGGGTGCTACGGATGCAGTGGCTTTGGTCGAGCGTGGTGTTAAGGCTGCCAAGGCTAAGGGTGTCAATACGATTATTGTCGATACGGCAGGTCGTTTGGCTATCGACGAGCAGATGATGCAGGAGATCACCTCTATCAAACGCTCTATCAACCCTTCGGAGACTCTTTTTGTTGTCGACTCGATGACAGGTCAAGATGCTGTTAATACGGCTAAGGAGTTTAATGATCGTTTGGATTTCGATGGTGTTGTTCTTACCAAATTGGATGGTGACACACGTGGTGGTGCTGCTATTTCGATTCGTTCGGTGGTCAATAAGCCTTTGAAATTTATGAGCCTTGGCGAGAAGATGGATACCTTGGAGGTTTTCCACCCTGATCGTATGGCAGATCGTATCTTGGGTATGGGTGATATTGTTACTCTTGTTGAGCGTGCTCAGGAGCAGTTCGATGAGCAGGAGGCACTTAAACTTCAAGCTAAACTTCGTAAGAATCAATTTACGCTGAC
The DNA here is from genome assembly GCA_044433565.1 of Rikenellaceae bacterium. Classification (GTDB taxonomy): domain Bacteria; phylum Bacteroidota; class Bacteroidia; order Bacteroidales; family Rikenellaceae; genus Mucinivorans. The sequence goes on from JAWXTL010000059.1 coordinate 6,901, forward strand.
CGACTTCCTTGCCCAGTTGCAGCAGGTCAAAAAGATGGGAAATATCAAAGAGATGGCTTCTATGATCCCTGGGGTTGGTAAGGCGTTGAAGAATGTCGATATTGACAATTCGGTTTTCGATCGTACCGAGGCTATTATCTATTCGATGACCCCTTATGAGCGTGAGAATCCTTCGGTTTTGAATGGCTCTCGCAAAAGCCGTATCGCCAAAGGTTCGGGTTCGGATCTGGCGGATGTAAACCGTCTTTTGAAGCAATTTGAGCAGAGTGCCAAGATGATGAAGATGGTGGCTAATGGGTCGATGGCTAAGATGATGAAAGGCGGCAAAGGCAAACGTAAATAATTTTTAAAAGATAAATAGTAATGAGTCAGATAATCAGTGGACGGGAGGTCTCGAACCTTCTCAAAGAAGAGATGAAAGCCCAAGTGGCACAGATGGATCGTAAACCTTATTTGGTGGCTATCCTAGTCGGGAATGATGGTGCTAGTGAGACCTATGTGGGTCACAAAGAGAAGATGTGCGCCGAGATTGGTTTTCGCTCTACGGTTCTTCGTCTACCATCAGAGACCACACAAGCGGAGCTTCTAAAGCATATCGCTGATTTGAATGCCGATGAGGAGGTGGATGGCTTTATTGTTCAGATGCCCCTTCCACGTCATATCGACGAACAGGCGGTGATCGAAGCGATTGACCCCTCTAAGGATGTCGATGGTTTCCACCCCGTTAATGTTGGACGGATGGTTATTGGACTTCCTGCCTATGTTTCGGCTACCCCTCTTGGGATCTGTAATCTTTTGAAACATTACAAGATAGATACTCGTGGCAAATCTTGCGCTGTGATTGGACGATCGAATATTGTTGGTCGCCCAATGTCAAATCTGCTTAGTAGCAAAGAGTTTGACTGTACGGTGACTGTTTGTCATAGTCGCACTGCCAACCTAAAGGAGATTTGTGCCCAATCGGATATTATTGTTGCGGCTTTGGGTCGTGCCGAATTTGTTACGGCCGATATGGTCAAAGAGGGTGCTGTGGTTATTGACGTAGGGATTACCCGTGTCAAGAGCGAGACCTCAAAGTCGGGATGGAAACTCCTTGGCGATGTGAAATATGCGGAGGTTGCCCCTAAGTGTTCCTATATCACTCCTGTTCCTGGAGGCGTGGGCCCAATGACAATAATTAGCCTTATGCAGAATACACTGCTTTCGGCAAAAAAAGAGATTTACGGCTAAAAGAGCCAACATACACTGTTCTAAAATTCAATGAATGAATAAAAAAGTTGCATTCCATACTTTGGGTTGTAAACTCAATTTTTCGGAGACCTCCACCTTAGCTCGTGAGTTTGAGGCTGGGGGTTTC
>JAWXTL010000060.1:0-8079 GCA_044433565.1 Rikenellaceae bacterium
ATTATGGGGTTCCGAAGTGAGAAACTCCCCCGTCAAACGATAATAAGGCTCACTACGGAACCCCATAATCTCACGCTCACGAGAAACCACCAACTTCACAACCACCGACTGAACACGACCAGCCGACAGCGAAGGCTTCACCTTGCGCCAAAGAACAGGAGAAAGCTCAAAACCCACCAAACGGTCAAGCAAACGACGAGCCTGTTGGGCATCAACCAAATTCAGATCAATCTCACGAGGATTCTCCACAGCACGACGAATAGCCGATGGGGTAATCTCATGGAAAACAATACGACGAGTCTTCTCGCCCTTCAATTTCAAAGCCTCGCTCAAATGCCAAGCAATAGCCTCCCCCTCACGGTCTTCATCGGATGCCAGATAGACCATCTTGGCCGAAGAGGCCAACTTCTTTAGTTCGGCCACCACCTTCTTCTTGTCGTCCGAGACAACATAAGAGGGCGCAAAGCCATTCTCAATATCAATAGCCAATCCGCTCTTTTCGAGATCACGAATATGACCCAACGATGATTTGACTAGATAGTCACTGCCTAATATTTTTTCGATCGTTTTTGCCTTGGCAGGAGACTCAACAATAACTAGATTTTCTTGCACTGTTCCTTTTTGTCTTTTTTTTGTCTTTTCTCGGGGGGGCGAGTGGGGCGAGAGCAACCACCGCTTCTCCCGTCGCTATTCCCCCTCCCCCGTTAAGAGAAAGATCGTAAGTCCTTGAATCATCAAACACTTACGATCATTAGATATTGTTTATTTTGTAAACGTATAGATCACAACCATCTTAGGTCGATCGGCAGGATCTTCTGCCTGTGAACCATAAACCTCGGTCTGGGCATAACTATGACGGTCGTCGATAAGAGGTGCTAACTCCAGCACCGAGCCACTCGACAGCCCAGCCAGATAAGACTGTAAATAACGAGTTATATCTTGAACATAGTAGCCACTCATACGATCCAACTCCCCATCAATAGTAATAGGATAGGTACTCGAATCATAGTAGTTCCAAAGATAGTTATAATCAGGGATATAGGTCGGATCCGTAAAGTCATAATAGAGAACCAAGTCGTTAAGGTCTTCGTTCATAGCAATAGAGCTTTGATCTACCTTCTTCCACGAAAGCTGCGCTTTGTGAATAGCAATACTCTCATATCCCATCTCTTTTGCCTTGGCAACCAAAGAGTCAACGGTCGAAGTATCAAGCTCGACACGAGCACTAATTCCGGCCGGTGCGAAAATATAGTTCACCGATTGTTGGTTCAGAGTGTCATTGATCGTACGATAGTCAATACCGCCATTCGACACATCGGCTTGGGTATAGTCACGCTCATACATAGTAAAGTTGGTATTATAACCACCGTAGTCATCATCTGGCGACTCAAAATAGAGACGCTGAACCAAAACCGAGTCTGGATAATCGTCGTTACTATAATAGATAAACATACGTGAGTAGCTATCTTGTGTGGTCAGAGCATAGATAGCACCCTCGCTACCTGCTGGTGGCTCCAACTCAAAATAGAAACCATTGAACACCTCGTGGAACAGGGTGTCGTGGTTATAGATATTTTCATCATCATACCACCTATCGTCCAAGAACCGCTCTGCAAATTCCATAGGAAGCAGATCGGTTAGCTCACCTCCCGAAGCTGGAATCTCGCCAGTCCAAAGAGGTTCTGAATCAATATATGGCGACATATCAAAATTCGAGTAGTAGCTAGAGTCGCACTTGAAGTTATAGCCCACAACCTCATAGACCCTAAGAGTCGAAGCACCCTTGGAGGTGTCACCCACCTGATAAGAGAGGTTGACCATAAGCTTCATAGAGTCAATCACCGCATTTGTTCCGAAATAAGTATCTTCCCAGAAACCCTGTGGCATATAATTTGAAAACCCTGTGGCAGTGATATGACCCGAAGTAGCGTCGAGATAATCACCCACCAGCACATAATCATTAACATTACTCGTACCGATCGAGTCAACAGATATTGTGTAAGTTCTGACCTGTAACGAAGAGTCTATTGCCGTGTACATATCTTGCGAGGGTGGGGTCATCGTATTACTGATATAGAGATCTTGAGTAATACATGAAGTCAGTGCGACCACTGAAAGTACTAGCGTACCGAATGAGGATCTAATTAAGTGTTTCATAAAACTGATCGTAAGCAGATGAATAATTTTCTTGATTTGGATGAATGAGGGTAGGAATTTGATTTGATGTAATATATTCTTCTATTTCAGGGTCTAGATTCTCGGTTACTTTGACCACGCCCGAAGCAAATTGCAGCGCAAATTTCATTAGGCTTCGGTAGTCTGATGTCTCTAGGGTCTCTAGCTCGTTGGCTTTGAGGCCTTCTAGTTTTAGTTTTGCCACTAGGTTTTCGTTCAACGACTCCTCGAACATATCGTCGTAGAGCGAGATTACGATTTTGACATCTTTGAATATTGGATCACTTTTGTAGCATCTTTTTAACAGGGCAGGTATTATTGCGCTCATCCATCCGTGGCAGTGGATGATTGATGGCGACCAGCGTAATTTCTTGACTGTTTCGAGCACACCACGAGCGAAGAAGATTGCTCTTTCGTCGTTATCTTCAAAAAATTCACCTTCGTCAGATCTCACTAGGGCTTTGCGGTGGAAGAAGTCGTCATTATCAATAAAGTAGACTTGCAGACGTGCTCCTGGGATAGATGCTACTTTGAGGATCAGTTGATGGTCATTATCGTCGATAATGATATTCATTCCCGAGAGTCTGATTACTTCGTGTAGCTGATTGCGACGTTCGTTGATATTTCCGTATTTTGGAGTGAAGAGTCTGATTTCGTTTCCGGCCACTTGCATTTGTTGCGGGAGGTTACGACAGATGGTAGATATTTGGCTTTCGGCTAGGTATGGAGTAATTTCTTGACAGGCGTATAGGATTCTTTCGTTTGGCATCTGTTATATGATTTTCGTTGTTTATCTTATTTGATAGTCCATAGGTTAAGTCACAAAGGTACAATTTTTTTCGCAGTTTCACTACTTTTTATTTTTTGTCTTTGGGGACTTTTATTTTCTTGCTTTGTTTTTAACGTTTATTATCTCTTGTTTGTTATCTTTTTGGCTTGATTTTTTTTGATTTAGATAGCAGGGAAAGAAGATATTATACCTTTCTTTAAGTAAAATGGTTCGATTGCGATAGCGGAGATTGATTATTCTGGGACTCTGCTGGGTCTTTTCTGGGACTCTTGCTGGGTCATGTGCTATGAAATAGTACGGGGCTCTAGGCGTGTGGCGAAAAATAATACCGTATCAAAATGGTTCAATTGCGATAGCAAGACTTTTCTGCGGGGAAAAGTCAGCAGAGTGAAAGCTCCCCCCTCGGGATCCCATGACCCAGCAAGAGTCCCAGAAGATACCCAGCAGAGTCCCAGAATAATCCATTTCTTCGGTATAGAATCATCCGAATTGCGATAGCGGATTTTTCGCCAGAAAAATCTACGGAGCGGACGGCTCCCCCCAAAAAGCCAACAAAACAAAAAAATAACCCCCTTCTTCACACAACCCTAGTATATTTCTTGCTATTTCGTTAAGCATAATATACCTTTGTGACAAATAATTAACCGACCATTAGAAATGAAACAGAAACTCTTCATAATACTACTGACCACGCTACTATGCTCAATAGTCGAAAGTTCTGCCCAAAAAGTAGGGGTGGTCTTTAGCGGTGGAGGAGCCAAAGGGCTCTACCACGTGGGAATACTCAAAGCTCTCGAAGAACAAAACATACCCATTGACTATATCTCGGGTGCTTCGATGGGGGCAATCGTTGGGGCGATGTATAGCTCGGGCTACTCTCCCGATGAGATGCTCCAGTTCTTTGCTACCGACTCGGTGCAAACATGGCTCAAAGGTGAACTACCCCAAGAATATGCCTACTACTTCAAAAAGTATGAACCCACACCCGAAATGGTCTCGGTCAATATAAATCCTGGAAAAACAAGTCTTCAAACCCTGCAACTTCCGGTCAACCTGATCTCGCCCTATCGTATTGATCTGGCTCTGATGGAGATGTTGCAACCTTCGTCTTGGGCTGCCCATGAGCAATTCGATTCGCTGATGGTTCCTTTTCGTTGTGTGGCTTCGGATGTCTTCAATAAGAAGTTGATTAGTTTCAGCTCGGGATCTCTGCCTTTTGCGGTTCGTGCTTCGATGACTATTCCTTTTGCTTTCAAACCTTTGATCTATGATACAGTACTACTGTATGATGGTGGGGTCTATAATAATTTTCCTTGGCAGGTGCTCCAAGAGGATTTCCAGCCCGATATAATAATAGGTGGTAACTGCTCGGGTAATAATTCTAACCCCTCGCAGGAGGATCTTATGGGACAGATCACTGTGATGATTATGGATACTACTGATTATGCGCTCCCTGGGGAGGAGGATCTTATGGTGCATCGTAGATTTCCTGAGGTGGGGACTCTCGAATATAACAAGGCGGTCTATGTGATGACCCTTGGCTATGAAGATGCTATGAAGATGATGCCACAGATCAAAGAGCGAATCTCACGACGGGTCTCGCAGCGTGAGATCCATGCCAAACGTGAGGCGTTCAAAAGTCGCACCCAACCTCTTGTGTTCGAGAGCATTGAGATCATGGGACTAAACGACAGTCAAAAAGATTATGTTCTTAGACAGTTGGGGCTCACCACCAATCAGACCTTTGATATAGACTATTTTGAGCGAAAATATATGCGCATCTTGGCAACAGGGCACTTCTCGGGCGAATTTCCCGAGGTGGAGCTTAACCCCCACACGGGGCAATATAAACTCCTTCTGAGTATGGCGGCCAAACCCAGCATAAAGGTTTCGTTGGGCGGAAATATCTCATCGACCTCGCTCAATCAAGCCTTCCTTGGGTTCAACTATCTCAAAATCGGTAAGATGGCGAGTAATTATTACCTAACGGGCGATTTCGGTCTGTTCTATAATGCTGCAAATGTGGGTGCTCGTTATGACTACTACACACAATTCCCTCTCTATCTGCAATATAACTATACCTATCAGAATATTTGGTACGACAATACCAACAATGCCAATGCCTATAAGGATGTCGATTCTCGATTGCTCTCGAATATCAATAACTGCTTTAGTCTGACCCTTGGTGTTCCGATTTGGAATAATTGGGCGTTGCGCACCAATCTTTCGGTGGGTACAAGCACCTATGACTATTTCCAGAGGCTCTATACCTCGGCCGATATTTCCGATCGTTCGCAACTCACCTATGGGTCGGTAAGCTTGGCTCTGCAAAAACGCCAGATGGACTATACGATCTATCCTACGGTGGGCAGTAATAATGAGGTGAGTGCTCGTTTTGTTGCGGCCAGTGAGAAATACAGCCCCGGTTCGCTCTCGACACAACAGGCAATCAGTGGTGTTCAACATTCATGGCTGGAGCTAAAGTTCAAGATCGAACGTTTTATAGATATTAGTCCTTGGTTTTCGTTGGGCTATTCGGGTTGTTTGACACTCTCGAACCACCACAACTTTGCCAACGAGATGATTACCGATATTACCTCTCCTTGTTATGCTCCAACCACACACTCCTCGACGCTCTATATGAAGGAGTTTCATAGCCCTTCGTATCTGGGGGCAGGTTTGATTCCGGTGATTAAGTTCGATCGTCAGGGTAAGTTCTATACTCGCCTATATGCCTATGGTTATGTTCCGCAAGAGATGGTGTGGGTGATGGGCGAGGGTTTCCAGAGCATCACCAAGAGTCGTTTGGAGGAGTACGTACAGGGCATCTTTGGGGGCGAGATTGTCTATCAGACCATCGTAGGCCCAGCATCGTTTACCATAGCAAAATATACAACGAGTCCCAAGAACTGGGCTTTTGTGCTTAACTTTGGTTATTTGTTGTTTAATAACAAGGGGATATAATTTTTTTAACTTTTGCATGAGCTATTATGAATATATATGATTTGTTGGTGGGTTTGATTTTGGTGATTGCCACATGGCGAGGCTTTTCAAAGGGTATAATCCTTCAGCTTAGCGGCATTGTGGGGATACTCGCTGGGGCTTGGTTGGCGGGGAAGTTTGCTCGGGAGCTGAGTCGACTTCTCGATATTGAATCCCAGAGTGAGATTTTGGTTTATATAGCTTTTGTTATTATCGTGATGATTGGGGTTATTGTTCTTCTAAGGGGGTTGAATCGGGTTTTGACTTTGGGGGGATTGTCGCTTCCGATTAAGATTCTTGGTGTTTTTACCTCTTTGTTAAAATATGTTTTGGTTTTGGCCTTGATCCAATCTTTGGTTTTTAGACTCCTAGAGCGTGGCGAGGGGGTCGAGGGGCTGGACTTTGAGCAGGACATTCGCTCGTCGCATAGTTATGTTATCTTGAACAATGTAAGCGAGATAGCGTTCCCCTATTTGGTCGATTTGGCGGAGATGGTCTATACTCCTGTGGAGGAATCTGTGGAGTAGGTAAGTCGGAATTTTTGGTCTCTCCCATCCCACAACAAACCAAAAAAGTGTACCTTTGTATTATTACGAAAAAAATAGATATATCATGCAAAAACTAGTAATTTTGGGTGGTGGCGAAAGCGGTTATGGCGCAGCACTACTAGGCAAAACCAGAGGCTACGATACCTTTCTCTCGGACGCACAAGCTCTAAAACCCCTCTATAAAGAAAAAATCCAACAACTAGAGATAGAATTTGAAGAGAATCAACACTCCCTAGATCGAATCCTCGGGGCTGATCTTATCGTGAAATCACCGGGTATTCCCGAAAAAGCACCTATCATTCAGGCAGCTCTGGCTCGTGGCATAAAGATAATCTCGGAGATAGAGTTTGCCTCGAAATTCTGCACCTCACGCAAGATATGTATCACAGGGTCGAATGGCAAAACCACAACCACAACCCTAATCCACCAAATTCTCGCAGATGCTGGTGTCTCGGTGGCTTGTGCCGGAAATATAGGTGAGAGTTTTGCAGCCACCGTGGCACTAACACCCCAAGATGAGCAACCCGACTGGTATGTTATCGAGTTGAGTAGTTTTCAGCTTGATGGGGTTTTTGATTTCGAGGCCGATATTGCCCTGTTGCTTAATATTACGCCCGACCATCTGGATCGCTACGACTATCAGATGTCGAAATATGTGGCGAGTAAGCTACGAATTGTGCGCAACCAGACCTTCGACGATACGTTTATCTATAATGCCGACGACCCTGTTCTGCGGGGTGCTCTTCCTTCTGTGGCGACCGAGGCTAGTCGAGTTCCTTTTTCGGCTTTGGGTACTATTGGTGGTGCTTGGTATGATGGTGAGATGCTGCGATATTGTGATTTTTTGTTCCCTGCCTCAGGTTTGCAGATCAGGGGATTGCACAATATAGCCAATGCACTGTCGGCGATTGTTGCGGCTCATCGTGCAGGGGTCTCGTTTGATTCTATTGCTTCGACTTTGCGCAGTTTTGGGGGTGTTGAGCACCGTATGGAGCGAGTTGGGGTTGTTGGAGGTGTTGAGTATATCAATGACTCAAAGGCCACCAATGTCGATTCGGTGAGCTATGCTTTGGGCTCAATGGAGCGTCCTACCGTATGGATTGCAGGGGGCACAGACAAGGGGAATGACTATTCTGTTTTGTTCGATTTGGCTCGCTCACGGGTCAAGGCTTTGATCTGTTTGGGGGTTGATAATAGCAAGTTGTTGTCATCTTTTGAGGGTATTATTCCCACTATTGTTGATACACATTCATTGGCAGAGGCTCTCTCTTGCGCTCGGTCGTTGGCGGAGTCGGGCGATACTGTTTTGTTGTCTCCAGCGTGTGCTAGTTTTGATTTGTTTGATAGTTATGAACATCGGGGTGAGCTGTTCAAGGCTTCGGTTTCGGGGCTTGAGGGTTTTAGACGATAGGCTTTTTGTTCTCGGACGGCTGTCGGGGTGGCTCGTAAGCCTTTAGGATTACGGGGCTCCCGACGGGGGGAGCCGTCCGCCCCGTAGAGATTTTATTCCATGAAGTCGTTGATTGTTCTGGGACTCTGCTGGGTCTTGTCTGGGACTCTTGCTGGGTCATGGGCTGCTTTGGT